>DYLE01000163.1 GCA_020722245.1 Desulfonema limicola | reverse complement strand
CCCTATATCAATTTTGAGGATGAGCGGCTGGGGGGAATGACGGCGGAACATCTGCACCCGCTGATGGAAGACTATTTTCGCCGGTATCCGGCCTTGCGGGCAAAAAAGACTGTTGCCTGGTGCTTTGACGAAATTCAAACGGTTCCGGGTTGGGAGCGGTTCGTGCGAAGGCTTCTGGATTCCGAAAAGGTGGAGGTTTTTTTAACCGGATCATCTGCGGCCCTGCTTTCCCGGGAGATCGCCACTTCACTGCGGGGCCGGGCATGGGAAGTGCTGATTCATCCCTTTTCCTTTGCCGAGACGCAGCGCCACAATGGACAACCGGTGCCGGAAAAGCCGGATTTCCTAGACGGGCCAAACCGATCAGCATTGGAACGGGCTTTTTTGAATTTCCTGACAGCCGGCGGGTTCCCCGAGGTCCAGGGCATGGATGCGGCCACCCGGTATCAGTTGCTGCGGGATTATGTAGATGTGGCCATGCTGCGGGATGTGGTGGAACGCCATAAGGTGAGCAATGTGGTCGGACTGCGCTGGCTGGTTCGGCATCTGCTGGGGAACGCGGCGGGATTATTCAGCGTGGAAAAGTTTTACAGCGCCCTAAAATCCCAGGGGCTTGCCATATCCAAGGACACGCTGCACCAGCTCATGGGATACCTGCAGGATTGTTTTCTGGTGCGAACGGTATGGATGGCGGCGGATTCGGAACGCCAGCGCATGGTGAACCCCCGCAAGGTCTATCCGGCGGACCCGGGCCTGATCCCGGTCTTTGACCGCACGGGACGATCCAATATCGGGCATGCGATGGAAACAGCCGTACTCGTGGAACTGGAACGGCGGCGGGCTGAAGTCTTTTACGTGAAGACCGCCCAGGGGTTTGAAGTGGATTTTCTGGTCCGTTATCCATCCGGCGATATGGACCTGATCCAGGTATGCGCCGATGCCACAGTTCCCGAAACAGCCGGACGCGAGATTCGCGCCCTTGAGTCGGCGGGACAAAAGTTCCCCAAGGCCCGAAAATTTTTGTTGACCCTTACCCGGGACGGATTGCCCCAATCCAAGCCGGATGATGTGATTGCACAACCGGCTTATTCGTGGCTGCTCACGCTCCCCTCGTCGGGAGAAGTCGGCGGGGGAAAAGGATTTGTGCGGCGAAAGAGCTTTAAAGCTCGCCGTGGCTGAAATTAGGGGGAAGAAGACGGTCCCTTTCTTTCCTCTTTTCCCATGGAGAATAATCTATGGGCATAATCCTTCTGAAACTGGGAAAGCCCTTGCCGCTCCGGGCTGATGAAACGGTTGTGCTGGAGCAGCGCCGCTTCCGCGCCGTGTCGAGTAAAACCCCTCCGAGTTATCGCATCGGATTCAACCTTCCGCCATTATGGCGGACCAGCCTGCTGGTGACGAACCGGCGTTGCCTTGTTTTGACCGATCTCTTTCACTGCATGACACAGGAGATCGGAATGTGGTATCCGGGGCAGAATCCCCCGGATGATCCGGAGACGATCACGGCAGTCTCCTGCCAAAATGGACTCTTCGGCAGGTGTTTGGAAATCCGTACGCACAATCCGAAGAGACGACAACGCTGGATGTGGTCACCAGACCTGACGTTCAGATTCTTCCTCAAGGAACCCGAACGAATTGAGGCTGCCATTCTGGGGTACATAAAACAAAACAGAAAATAAGAGGCGGCCATGAATAAATGCACAACTTGACGGCCGCGGCCTGGCAAACAAAAAAAGAGATCGGCGCGAATTGCGTATTTACGGAGTTTTATAGAGAATCGGCGGAATCGTTGGGGATTTTTTATCTGACCAGCCGAATTGTTTAGAAAACGGATAGAAATCCATTTTTTAAGACCGTCCCTCTCTCCTTCTCTATTTTGTTTGGCGGATATTTTATGGTGCATTAAGAAAAAGTCGGCTGTGAGCGAGATTGAGGTTTTCGGGGAAATGAGCGGTTTGTGTTGAATGCGTTAAAAATTGCAAGCTGTTTGAGGCGCCTGCGGCGTGTTCTTGCAATTTAGCAGTCAATGCAAACCGCTCCCCGAAAGGCTCACGAAGCGAACAGCTCGATTTTTTTCAATTCCATAATTTTATTTGACCATCTTGTTTTCACGAAACCATTCAATCGCTTCCTTGAGGGATTCCTCCACGGGCCTGAACTTGAGCCCCAGCTCCTTTCTGGCCTTGCTGTTGTCAAAAAACAGGTAATTGGATGCATAGCGGATTTCCACCGGCGTGGAAAGAGGCGGCTTTTTGCTCACCCAGTCCGACCACATGGACAGGGCGAAGGTTCCGCCCTTGAGCATCGCATAGGGGAGCTTCGGCAGAAACGGCTTTTTTTGGCCGGCCGCCTTATAGACCATGTCCATGAACTCGGAGATGGTCACGTTTTTGTTTCCCAGGATATAGCGCTGGCCGCTTCTGCCTTTTTTTGCGGCCAGGATATGCCCCTTTGCCACGTCCTTAACATCCACGATGTTGATGCCGCCGTCAAAGGTCATGCGGTTGAGGCCGGACAGGATGTCTAAAATCATCTTGCCGGTGGGGGTGGGCCCGATATCATTGGCGCCGAAGGGAAAGGCCGGGTTGACCACCACCAGGTCAAGCCCCCGCTCGGCAAACCCTAGGGCCTCCTGCTGGGACAGGTACTTGGTCAGCACGTAGTGGCTTCCCAGGTCGTACTGGTTGAAGGGGGTTTCCTCGTTGCTGAGTTTTTTCCCCGGCGCAACGCCGATGGCCGCGATGGAGCTGGTGAACACCACCCGTTTGACATGGTCGGAGGTGAACGCCTCCCACAGAAGGTTCCGGCTGCCCTGAATGTTCACCTCGTAAATCTGCTTCCAGTCCTTCATCCAGATGGCATAAATGGCAGCCAGATGAAAGAGGGTGTCCACCCCCTTGATCGCCTTTTTGACCTTTCCGATGTCCAGGACATCCCCTTCCATCATTTCGACATCAAGCCCCTTGAGGTTGGCGGTGTTTTCGCCGGGGCGGATCAACGCCCGCACCGTCACGTTTTCGTCCAAAAGCTGCCGCACCACGTGGGACCCGATAAAACCGGCCGCGCCGGTCACCAGCGCTTTCTTCATTCTCTTTTTCTCCCCTCCTGTGCTAAGGTTATTTTGATTACGCTGATCTATACCACAGGGACGCGGCCATTGCCAGGGTGTTCCAGTATTTTCGAGGCGGTCAAGGTTGTTGCGGCGCAAAGGCAAATCATGAAAATAGAAATTCTCGGCACCGAATCCCTGGGGGTGCGGGGGCTGTGCACCCGGGTTACGGTAAAAGATCTGGAGGTCGTCATTGATCCGGGTCTGGCCCTGGGTTTTCTGCGCGGCGGAAGGCTTCCTCATCCCTTGCAGGTTTACCGGGGGGTGCAGGTCCGTAAACGGATCGTCGAGGTTTTAAGCCGGGCGACCGATGTGGTGATCAGCCATTACCACGGGGATCATCTGCCGCTGGCCGAGGCCAATCCTTATCAGCTTTCCATGGACCTTATTCCGGCGAACTGCAGAAACGCCCGGTTCTTGTGCAAGCCTATAGAGGATCCCCTAAACGATTCCACGGACAAGACCTCCCGGCGTTATGACGACCTTTGCAACGCGCTGGGAAAACGGCTGCCCTTTGGACTGCCGGATCATTTAAGCGGCATGAGTTTTTCCTCCCTCCAGCCGCACGGGGTGCAAGGCGGACCCCTGGGCACCGTCATGATGACCCGGATCGCGGAAGGAAGCCAGGTCTTTGTGCATGCCTCGGATCTTCAGCTGTTAAATGCCGAAGCGGTGTCTGCGATCATCGACTGGTGTCCGGACATGGTGCTGGTTTCAGGGCCGCCGGTTTATTTAAAACACATCACCCCGGCCGAGTTGGAGGGGGCCTGGAAAAATGCCTTAACCCTTGCTCAGAATGTCAAGACCGTTATTATCGATCACCATCTGCTGCGAAGCCGGGAGGGCTTTGCCTGGCTGAATGATGTCTCTTGCGCCTCGGGCCGGCGCATCCTCTGCGCGGCCGATTACATGGGCCTTGACCGGATTCCCTTAGAATCCATGCGGGAACGGCTGTATCGGGAGATACCGGTCCCCGATGGATGGCATGAGGCCTACGCCTCCGGAAAAATCGATATTTTTGCCTACCGCCCGCTGTTTGAAGCGTATTTTAAGAAAATCACGCAATCACCCCGGCCTGCCGGGCGCTGGTGACAAATTCCGGCTCCTTCCAGGTTTTTGCGACGCCGAAGTCCTCTGCAATGACATTGGCGCCGATATACCCGCCGCCGCCGAGGATCATGCCGCCGGGGTAGGTGCTGGCCCCACAGACATACAGCCCGTCGATGGGGGTAAACACCTGGGAGCAGCTCTCGCTGGGCCTGAAGTATCCCATCTGAAGGGGGGTGTAGTCCCCGTGCTTAAACGACCCCTTCACCATGTTTTTGATCTTTTTTTCGATATAGCTCGGCGGATAGGAAAGGGTAAACAGCGGTTCCAGGTTGGGGGCCCAGGACTTCCAGGACTTGATGCAGGCGGCCGCATAATCCTTTTGAATCGCCTCCCAGTTTGCGTCAAACGGGGCCAGGCACTCCCATCGGCCGGTATAATGCCCTTTAAAGGCGGAAATGGGATCAAACAAAGAGGTGCAGGTGGCGTGTCCGATGGGGTTTTCGGGAAGCCTGCCGTTTTCAAGCTGTCTAAGATGATCCAGAAGCTGCTCCGTGCTGGAAAGCCCCAGAAAGGTGATCATGGCTTTTTGAAGGTCATGCCCGGCATCCGCAGCCCGGTATTGCGGCGCCTGTTTAAGGGCCGCATGCACCCCGAAGAACGTGATTTTTTCCCACTGCCACTGGTTCGCCCGCTTTACCAGATCCGCGGGGATTTCTTTTTCGCTGAAAAAGGAAAGAAAGGTCTGTTTCGGGTCCACGGTGGACACCACGGCCCTGGCGTCGATTTCGGTGCCGTCCTGAAGAACCACCCCCGCGGCCCTTTGGTCGGCAAGGCGGATGCGAACCACCTCTGCGGTGTCGCGGATCTCCCCGCCTGCTGCGACCACGGTTTTATGCAAAGCAGACGAGAGCCGGTGGGACCCTCCTACACACAGGGCCGCGCGGGTCATTCGATTGTAAATGATGCGCAAAAGCATGGCCCATGCATTTCTGACCGTTGGGATGGGTAATTGCAAGGGGATGTCGTTTTTCAAAACCGATTATGACGATGAAAACTCGTCCTTCAGGGTATTGGGCCGAATGAACAGGGCAAGGATGCCGGCAAGACCGGCGACACCCATGGCGAGGAAAAAGGCCGCGGCATAGCTTTCGGTGAGATCAAAGATTTTGCCCATGGAAACCGGGCCGAATATGACGCCCAGGGCGAACCCGGCCATCACCAGGCCCATGATTTTGGGAAATTCCCGTTCGCCGAAGCAGCGGCCCACCAGGATCGGCAGAACAACCGCGCTGCCCGCGATGCCGGTCCCCTGGAACAGGGAAAAGACTCCGATGGCGCGGTAGTCGTTCACCCAGCCGAGCCGTATGACAAAGTACAAC
>DYLE01000003.1 GCA_020722245.1 Desulfonema limicola | reverse complement strand
AGGAGGATGGCATGAGAACAGATAGAATTCGGCAAACCGCGTGGGTCCTTGCTCTGATTTTCATCTCGGTTTCATTTGCAAATGCAGACACGTATATCAAGCAAACCCGCCGCACCGACCCGTTTACGATGATGGGACAGGCCCAGCCGGAAAAAATTGAAACCATCGTCACCTGGCTGGGAAAGGACCGGGCCCGAATCGACTCGGGCCAAGAAACCTCGATGATTGTTCTCTCGAATAAAAAGCTCGCCTATATGCTAAACCACAAGGACCACACCTATATGGAAATGCCGCTCAATATGCAGGAGGCCGTAACCGCGATGACTTCAAAGGAGGAAAGCGAAGAGGCGAAAAGGGCCGCAATGATGTATCAAAACATGGCCCAGTCCATGATGCAGGGCATGTCCATCAAGGTCACTCCAACCAGTCAAACCCAAAAAATCAAAAACTGGACCGCCCGAAAGTATCAGATTGAAATGAGTATGCCCATGGGGGGGGCCTCCAAGTCCGATGCCTGGGCCACCGAGGACATCAAGGTCGATTCGAGTCTTTACTGGATGGCGGCCAACGCCAACATGTCCGGCCAGAAAGGGTTTGAAAAGGTTACTCAGGAAATGCAAAAAATAAAGGGATTTATTGTGCTTAAGGAAACCCGAAGCCAGGCCATGGGAACAGAGATCAAAACGACCGAAGAGGTGGTGGAACTGGCCGAAAAAAACCCGCCCTCAGGGCTTTTCGACATTCCCAAGGGCTACTCAAAGACCGAAGGATTCATGCCCTAAAACAACCATATCAGCCAGTTATCTCAATATGATGGTCCTTGCACCATCGACGCAAGCCCTCCTCCTTTGCCGCCTCTTCATATTCATACCATTGCTGCAGCATTCCGCGGGAGTCCAGCAGCGCTTTAAAACGCGAATAGGCACCGGGGCGACGAAAAATGGCCATTACCTTGCCGTATGAATCCGGCAAGTGCGTCTCCGCAAACCTTAATACCAACGACTTTCCAAGATCGAGGTCGTTCTTGTGCGGAATAGCGATGTACTTTTGAGCATCATCGATATCCTCCGGCAAGGGTTCTTCGTTATCCCCATATTCACTGTACCAATAAATCTTGCCTGTCTCAGGACACAGGTAGGCTGCGTGTTCCAGCGGATGTCCAAAACTAACGAAGTCAAAGGCTTCCTGAATGTCTGAAAAATTGATTCGCATAGGCCTGTTGTGTACTCAATATTCTTCTTTTTTGATACTGCCCTTACCGAAATCCAACACCTCTGTATGTAATTCTATCTAAAACCCATCACAACATTCAGGGATTAATCGTTTTTGAAAAAGCGTTGATCACCACCACGCCGGCAATGATCAATCCCATACCGATGAGCGCAGGGGTATCGGGCATCTGTTTGTACAAAAACATTCCTGCAAGGGTCACCAGAACGATCCCCAACCCCGACCAGATCGCATAGGTGATCCCCACAGGAATGGCCCTTAGGGTGAGGGTTAAAAAATAAAAAGAAACCCCATACCCGGCGATGACAATGACACTCGGAATGATCTTCGTGAATTCTTCCGATGCCTTTAAGGAGCTGGTCGCCGCAACTTCGGCGACAATGGCGATGGCAAGATAGATGTAGGTTATATAAATCATGATTTGAAATCCACCGGGTTGCATTCTCAAACGTGTTTTTTTATATTCATTCTCGGTGCATCAAAACGCCAAAGGCTGCCTTACGATCTACGCCTAATCAATAAAACTCGCCCTTGTGGGATCATCACTCAGGGTCGGGGCCACAAGCGGTTGCCAGACGGGATTTTCCCATGTGCCCAGGGCCGTATGCATATCCAGGTACTTTTTCGGTAAAGGGTGCGTGCCCGCCATCACCTTGACCCCATAGCGTTTCTCCAGAAAGGCCGTAAACGTATCGATATACAGACAGGGCGGATACCCCACCACCAGGCCGGTGGCGAGATGAATCACCGCCGCGCCGTTTTTCACCATCTCATCCCCGGCGTATTCGATGTTGCCGCCGGGGCAGCCGTCGCAGGCGGTGAATCCGACCAGCTCAAGCTCGGTTTCTGCGTAAATGCTGAAGGCCCCTTCCCGGTTTCTCATGGCGCGAAGGCATTTCCCGCCCGCACAGCGGCGGTACCGGTCGCAGATAATAATTCCGATCTTTGTTTTTGAATTCATTTCACTTCCTTTCTGTTTGCAACTGATCGATCTGACCCACTGTTCGGGTATTCATATTCCGAATAAATACTCTGTTCTAAAGCCATTTTTTCCGCTTGAAATAGATAAGCAGGCCGCTGCCAACAGCCAGCATAACGCCCCAAATCATGTAGTAGCCAAAAAACCATTTCAACTCGGGCATGTGCTCGAAGTTCATTCCGTAAACACCGACGATAAAGGTCAAAGGAATGAAAATGGTGGCGATGATGGTGAGCACCTTCATGATTTCATTCATACGGTTGCTGATGCTGGACAAATAGGTATCGTACGTGTTGCCGAGGATGTCCCTCAAGGTATCGACCATGTCGATGATCTGGATGGTGTGGTCATACAGATCATGCCAGAAAAATTTGGTCTCCGGACGGATCACCGCCGAATCGCTTTTTTGAAGTTCCCCGATCTCTTCACGAAGCGGCCATATTGCCTTTCGCAGGCTGAGAATCTCTTTTTTGAGCCGATGGATCTCCTTGATATTTTCGGGTTTGGGTTGGTCCAGAATCTGGTCGTCGATATCCTCAATGCGATCGCCGATGCGCTCAACGGCCAGAAAGTAATGGTCCACCACGGCATCCATGAGGGTATAGGCAAGGTAATCCGATTTCATGGAGCGGATGCGTCCCCTGGCGGACCGGATTCGGTCCCGCACCCCGTTAAACACGTCGTTTTCGTCCTCCTTTTCTTGAAAAGAAATCACGTAATTTGCCCCCAGAATCAGGCTGACGTGTTCGATGTCGACCCTGTTTTCCGGTTCATTGAATTTCACCATCTTTAAAACAAAAAACATATAATACGGGAATTCTTCGATTTTAAGCCGCTGGGAGGTATTGACGATGTCCTCCAGGGTCAGGGGGTGCAATTCAAAACATTTTCCCAGAGCCTCGATCAGGCCGATATCATGGACGCCGTTGACGTTGATCCAGGTAACGCCGGGGGCTCTGGCGAAATCCCCGCATTGGTCCAAGGAGACATCGCGCAGCTCGTTCAGGCTGGTTTCGCTGTAATCAATGACATGAATGCGCGCCCTGTCCTGTTTCCGCTCCCCGATGAAAACCATTGTACCGGGCGCCATTCCGGTCTTGATACCGGATCCGCGAGGTTTTGCTTTCTTTCTTTTTGCGGTCTGCGCCATGCTTATCGCTCCCTATTCTTATGGCACGCCTGTGAAACAGAGGCCTGCCGAACATTGTTACACATAACACTAAAATTTTTTAAAAACAAGGTGTTCGAAAGAAGAAGGGACCGGATTTGCCATGGCGCAAACTGTTTTGAGCGGGTCTTAAGCACGCCATGGATCAGGGGCACGCCCTGTTTAAAAAGAATTTCAAAACCACTTGACACTGTTTTTTTTCGGTGTTAATTGAAACTATTTTATAAATGGAATCGTTGGGATTCATCCTTGCTCTGCCGCGCGCAGGGCTGTAAGCCGAAAGGAGAAAACATGAACCGCTACGAGACGTTTTTTATTTTAGACCCCGACATCGGAGGCGTGGATCAGAAGGCCGTCATTGAAAAATACCTTCAGATGATCCCCCAGCAGAACGGCACCCTGCTTCTGCAAGACGACTGGGGGGACCGGAAGTTCGCCTACCCCATCAAAAAAAAGCTCCACGGGCGTTACATACGGCTGGATTACTGCGGCAACGGCGGCCTGGTCAATGACATGGAGCGGTCCTTACGCATCGATTACCGGGTGCTCAAGTTTATGACCATCCTGCTTGACCGGGATGTGGATGCCGAGGCATTAAAGCAGAAGATGGAAGAGGCGAAAGCCCTGGAAAAGGAAAAGGCCGAACCGGCAGGGAATGCCGAAGCCGCGGCGAACGAGGCGGCGGATCAACCGGCTGAGAAAGCGCCTGAAGCCGCACCGGAAGATCCCGCTCAAGTCGAAACAGAAAAAGAGGAATAACGCCCATGGCAGCATATCAGAAAAAAAAGGTCTATCATCGACGCAAGGTTTGCCGATTCTGCGCGGACACCAGCCTCAAAATTGATTACAAGGATTCAAACACCTTAAAATATTTTATCACGGAACGGGGTAAAATCATTCCCCGGCGGATCTCCGGCACCTGTGCAAAACATCAACGGGAGCTGTCTCAGGCCATCAAAAGGGCGCGGACCATAGCGCTTCTGCCCTATGTCGGCACCTATGATCTGTAGCGGCAGTTTCCGACCCCTATAATGCCGATGACATTCAGGAATGAAGAGGGTTTGCTGAAAGGGTTTCAGGATAGGCCTTATAAAAATATCCTAACCGCGGTGGCGCTTTCGACCCTGGCCTGCTTCCTTTCGGTGTCCGTACCGGTGATCGGGTTTGTCTGTTTTCTCTTTTTACCCCTCCCCATCACCTTTTACCGTGTGAGCCTGGGCAGAAAAACAGGAGCGATGGTGGCGCTGGGCGCCCTGGGGCTGACCGCGATTTTTAAGGGTCCCCTCGGGGCCGACCTGTTTTTTCTTCTGGGGATGATGGGCCTTGGATTTTCCATGGGAGAGTTTATCGAAAAAAATTTTTCGATTGAAAAAACCATCGGATACGCATGCGCCCTGGTGGTGCTCTCAGGAGCGTTTCTCTTGTTTCTTTACAGCAGCACCTCAAACCTCGGGGTGGGGAGGGTGATCTCAGACTATATCGGCAAAAATTTGACGCTCAGCCTGGCGGCGTACCAGAAGATGGGGATGTCCGAGGAGCATATTCGCACCCTTTCCGAATCCATAGATGAAATCCGCTACGTCCTGGTTCGCACCCTGCCCTCCCTGCTCACCGCAGGGCTGCTTTGCGCGGCATGGCTCAACCTGTTGCTGGCCCGGTTCATCATCACGCCCCAAAGCGGGCTTAAGCCGGACCTGTTCGCCCTAAACCGTTGGGAGGCGCCGGAAATCCTGGTCTGGGGGGTTGCGGCTGCGATTGCGATGATCCTGATCCCTTCCGGCCCGGTTAAATTCATCGGTCTAAACGGGCTGATCCTTCTGATGACGGTTTATTTCTTCCAGGGGATTGCGGTGATCTCCTTTTATCTGCAAAAAAAAAGCATCCCCCTGGCGCTGCGGGTGTTATGCTACAGCTTTATCGCCCTTCAGCAGATACTCGTGTTAGTGGTGATCGGAATCGGATTGAGTGACGTGTGGCTGAAATTCAGAAAAATCGGCGAAACCCCAGCCGATCATTAGTTCTTATTTTTTGACATATTTAATAAAGCGGTTATGCTTGCGGAGGATAAACCATGAAAGTCATTTTAAAAGAAACGATTGACGCCCTCGGCATCATCGGCAGCGAGGTGGATGTAAAGAACGGGTATGCGCGAAACTACCTGATTCCCCAGAAAAAGGCCGTTTATGCAACCCCCCAGAACCGAAACATCCTCAAACAGGAAAAGGCTAAGCTTGATCTTCAGATCGCCAAGGAACGTGAAACCGCCATGGAAATGGCAAAAAGGCTGGAAGGGGTGGTCTGCCGCATCACCGCCAAGGTCGCCGAGGAGGGACGGCTGTACGGCTCCATCTCCGCGAGGGAGATCGCCGAAGCCCTTGCCGCCCAGAATATCGAGGTGCGAAAACAGATGATCCTGTTGAGCGATCCGATCAAAAACATCGGAAGCTATCAGATCCCCATTCGAATATACAAGGGGATCAAGCCCGAAATCACCGTGGAGGTCGTCCCTGAGCAGGAGGCTTAAACACCCGCTTTAACCACCCGCGTCCACGACCGCCGGCCGGAAGACGGCCTCTTGAAGGCGCCCGGCGTTTGGGTTGCAACCCTGGGGTTTACACTTAGCAGGTTATCTTTTTATTCGACGTTAAACGATCGCCTATGAGCACAGTCCCCGGCAAGAAGGATCCTTTTACAGACCGAGTGCCGCCGCAGAACATCGATGCTGAAGAATCCCTCATCAGCGCGATCCTTCTAAACAACGATACCCTTCTGGATGTCCTCGACATCCTTTCACCCGACGACTTTTATCGAAGCGCCCATCAAAAAATATTTGAGGCGATCATCGCCCTGGCCCACAAGGGAGAACCGGTTGACCTGGTGACCCTTGCGGATCAACTCAGGAATAAAAACCAGCTTGAAGAGATCGGCGGCGCCGCCTACCTGGCACGGATCGTGGACACCGCCCCCGTCCCCTCCAACGCCAGAAACTACGCCGCCATCGTCAGGGACAAGGCGGCCCTGCGGCGGATGATCTCGGCGGCCTCCAACATCGCCGCCCGCTGCCTGGACTATGGTACCGAGGTGGACGAGGTCATCGACTTTGCCGAGCACACCATTTTTGAAATCGCTGAAAATAAGCTCAAGCCCTCCTACTACCCTCTGGGCAAGGTAATCAAGGACAACATCAACGCCATGGTGGAGCGCCGGGGCAACAAATCCCTGATCAGCGGGGTCCCTTCCGGCTTTACCAAGCTGGATTCCCTGACCTCGGGGTTTCAGAAATCCGACCTGATTATTCTGGCCGCCAGGCCCTCCATGGGCAAAACCGCACTGGCCTTAAACATCGCCAGAAACGCGGCGCTGGATGCGGAGGTGCCGGTGTTGTTCTTTTCCCTGGAGATGTCCAAGGAGCAGCTGGCCTCGCGGCTCTTATGCGCCGAGGCCAGGATCGATTCGGCCCGGATACGGGACGGCTTTTTCAACGATGACGACTGGGAACGGATCACCGATGCCGCGGATGCGCTGCAGCGTGCGCCGATTTACCTCGACGACACGGCCGGGATTTCCTCCCTGGAGGTCAAGACCAAGGCCCGGCGCCTGAAAATAGAAAAAGACATCGGCCTGATCATCATCGACTACCTTCAGTTGATGCAGTCCCGGCATGGGCTTGAAAGGCGGGAGCTGGAGATCTCGGACATGTCCAGGTCATTAAAAGGGCTGGCCAAAGAACTCAACATTCCGGTCATCGCCCTCTCCCAGCTCAACCGAAAGCTGGAGGACCGAAGCGATAAGCACCCTCAGCTGTCGGATTTAAGAGAATCCGGGGCGCTTGAGCAGGATGCGGACCTGGTGATTTTCATCTACCGGGACGAGGTCTACAATCCCGATGAAAACAACCCCAAAAAGGGAATCGCCGAGGTCTACCTGGCCAAGCAACGAAACGGTCCCCTGGGAATACAGTATTTGAGGTTTATGGATAGCTACACCCGGTTTGAAAACCTCGCCTATGGGTATGAGGGGTATGTACCGGCAAACACCCCGGGCGCGTGACGGGGATTGACAGGGCTTCCGCTTTTGGGTTAATGGAAGGGCGTGACCATCGACATTGAACATATTCGAAACACGGGGATCGGTGCGGCCTACCGAAGCGCCGAAGTCCTTAACCGCTGCCTGGGCAGGCTGACCTCGGTCCATAAGAAGGGGCCGAAGGATCTGGTCACCGAGGCGGATATCGAATCCGAAAAACAGATCATTCAGACGATTCGAGCCAGGTTCCCGGACCATGGAATACTGGCCGAGGAAAGCGGATGTGATCAAAACAGCGCATCCCCGTACCAGTGGATCATCGATCCGCTTGACGGCACCACCAATTTCGCCCACGGACTGCCGATTTTTTCGATTTCCATCGCCTTTGCCGTAAAGGAGAAAACTGCTGTAGGGATTGTTTTAAACCCGGTGACCGGGGAGCTGTTCTGCGCGGTTTCCGGAAAAGGGGCGAGCTTAAACGGAAGGCCCATACGGGTATCCACGACGGAAAAGGTTTCAGACAGCCTGCTGGTGACCGGATTCCCCTATGATGCCGCTTTGCATGTAAAACCCCTGATTTCCCGTTTTGAGGCCTGCCTGTCCGCCTCCAGGGGAATCCGCAGGCTGGGGTCAGCCGCCCTGGACCTCTGCTTTGTGGCCTGCGGCCGTTTTGACGGGTTCTGGGAGGAGAACCTAAACCCCTGGGATACGGCCGCAGGAGCTTTAATCGCAAGGGAAGCCGGAGGGAGGGTTACCGATTTTGACGGCAATTTATATACGACCGATAAAAAACAGATACTGGCGACCAACGGCCGGATCCATAAGGGGATGCAGTCATTGCTTGCGGTGGCGTAACCCCTTCTTTGTGCAGGAGAGAGAAGAACCGGTGACTTATAAAATTTTCACAATCCAAAGCCTCGAAAACGAGGTGGCGTGCTTCGGCGAGTTTGATATCGAAAGGACCATCTGCCGCAAATACTGCGCGCTTCGGCTGCGATGCGCGGCGTATAAACAAAAATACGCCTCCATTGAACAGATGGAGGAATGGACGGAATATTCGTATCTCCCTTTGAGGCTTCAGTAATCCCACCGACCCTAAAGCAGCATCTTGCCCGGATTGAGAACCCCGGCCGGATCAAAAGCGGCTTTCAGCCTTCGCATGAGGGCAACTGCCTCCGGCGGAATCTCCCTTGCCATGTAGGCGGATTTGGTGATCCCCACCCCATGCTCCCCGGACAGGGTGCCGCCGAGTTCAAGGGTGTAATCAAACAGTTCTGAAACCGCCTGGTTGGCCCTAGCAAGCTGGACCGGGTCCTTTCTATCCAGCATGATGTTGAAATGGATGTTCCCGTCCCCGGCATGACCGAAGCTGACCATCATTAAACCGGTCTTCCGGCGCAGCTCCTTAATTTTTTTGATCATATCCGGAATCCGGCTTCGGGGGACCACGATATCCTCATTGATCTTATCCGGCCCGTACTTAAACAAGGCGGGGGAAATGGATTTTCTGCCCCTCCAGAGGGACTCCACCTCCCCCGGGGTTCGGGCCGCCCGGACCTTAAGCGCCCCGAACCGCCGGCATAGGGATTCCATCCTTCCCATCTGATAATCCACTTCAGCCGGGCTGCCGTCCGCCTCAATGATGAGCATGGCATCGGCATCCGCCGCAAGACCTTCCGGAATGTGCTCCGCCACACACCGAAGGGAGGCATTGTCCATAAACTCGATGGTGGAGGGTATGATCCCCTGCCGAATGATTTCGGTAATGGTTTCTGCTGCCCGCTCCATTCGGTCATAGACCGCGGTCATGGTTTTGACCGTTTCAGGCCTGGGCAAAAGTCGCAGGATCAGCTGGGTGACGACCCCCAGGGTGCCTTCGGAGCCCACGATCAGCCGGGTCAGGTCAAACCCCACCACCCCTTTTTTGGTCTGCCCACCGGTTCGAATGATCTCCCCGGTGGGCAGAACCACCTCGAGCCCCATCACATAGTCCCGGGTCACCCCGTATTTCACCGCCTTTGGGCCGCCTGCGCACTCCGCGGCGTTTCCCCCGAGGGTGGAGTAGGCTGCGCTGGAGGGGTCGGGCGGGTAAAACAGGCCCACATCGGCCACGGCTTTTTGAAACACGCCGGTGACCACCCCGGATTCTGCAACAGCGATCAGGTTGTCGGTGTCGATGCTGAGTATCCGGTTTAACCGGGTCATCACCAACACCACCCCGCCGCTGGTGGGCAGGGAACCGCCGGTCATTCCTGAGCCTGCGCCCCTCGGAGTGACGCTGAAGCCCTCCTGGTTGGCAAGCCGCAAGACCGCGGACACCTCCTGGGCATCCTTGGGAAACACCACTGCATCCGGATAATACACATGGTGGGTTGCGTCATAGGCGTAGCAGAGAAGGTCTTCCCTGGCGCAGGAGCAGTTCTCTTTTCCGACGATCTTTTCAATCCTTCTAAAGACCGATGAGGAGAGCGGCATCAGATCAAGACCTTAAAGAAAAAAGTTTCTTTTCAATAAGTTCGATCTCTTTCTGCATCTGCTGCTTTAGCTTCAATTCTTTTTCTACGGAGTTTATGGAATAGATGACTGTGGCATGATACCGATTAAACTCTTTGGCAATGGTTTCAATCGAATGCTCGGTATGCCGCCGGGCGAGGAAAATGGCGATCTGCCGGGGACGCACAAAGGCCTGCTTGCGGGAATTGGAGACAATATCCTTGACAGAAATGCCGAACTCCTTGCATACCACCTTCTTAATGGAATCGATGGTAATGCTTTTACTGGTGGTGACAATATTTTGGATCACGCTTTTTGCAAGGTTCAGGTCCACGGGCACCCCCAGAAGGGAGGACTTTGTCGTAACCCCGATCAACCCGCTTTCCAGAAGCCTCACATTGTCCGTGATTTCATTGGCGATGTACTCGATGACCTCCGAAGGCACCTGAAAGGCTTTTTCCTTGGCCTTGCTTTGCAGGATGCGGACCCGGGTCCTGAAATCCGGAGGGGTGATCACGGATATCAGGCTCTGGGCGATACGGGACTTCAACGGCTCGCTCATTTTCGGAATATCGGACAGGGAGACGTTGCTGGAATAAATAATCTTCTTTCCGTTTTCATTTAAGTAATCCAGGGTCAGGGCCAGCTCCTCCTGGCTTCGTGTCCGCCCGGACAGCAGATGGATATCCTCCAGCAGCAACACATCACAGGAACTTCGATACCGGCGTTTAAATTCATCGATGGTGTTTTTCCGGTAGGCATCCACCATCTCATTGGTGAAATCCTCCGCGGTAACGTAAAACACCCGCTCGCTGGGAAAGGCCGAAAGGATCTTGTGGCCCGCCGCCTGGGCCAGATGGCTTTTACCCATGCCGGTGGAAGACAGCAGATACAGTGAGTTCTGAGGCGGATGCTTCTGGGAGGAAAGCGACAGGGCGGCCGCATAAGCGAAATCATTGTTATTGCCCACGACAAAACGGTCAAAGGTGAAGTCCTTTCGAAGCAACCGTCCGTTTTTCGGCCGGTTGTTCATTGGGGGCAGTAAAAGCTGCCGGTCCGGCTTTCCATTGCGGCCGGCCTCGGATTTTTCCCCATTGCCAGTTTCCCGGCCGACATCAAGCAAAAAGTTTAAGCAGGACCCCGTGGCCTGCTGGATTTCCTCCTTGATCAAAAAGCTGAAGTTCTCCAGGACATGACTTTTTATAAAGTTGTTCGGACAGATCAGCACCATGCCGTCCGGGGTTGATTTCAAGAAATGAACCGGCTCGATCCACATCTTGTAGATATGGTCCGGCATGTGCTTCGCCATCTGGGCTTTGACTTTCTGCCATATGGATTTCATAAGGTCCTTTCCCTTGCCACCTGAAAGCCAGTTAAAACTTAATCTGTTTATTAAAAATACTGAAATACTGCTTGTTGCGGCAAATAAAATCGGTTAAAAAAATATTGTGTGAAACAATAAAAGCCATACGCGGAAGGACGGACAAACTTTGCGGGGTTTGCCCGGGATCGGCCCTGATCCCGCAACGCACACCCGATGAAAGATGGGATGGGTTGTAAAATAAATCCCTATGGACGTCAAACCCGATAGGAAGGCGTAGGGGATGTTTCAAAAATTAATTTTAAACAATATATATCTATTTGATTCCATATCAATAAAAACCATTGAGGGGGACAACTGCCCAAAACTTCAAATAATTTTAAATTCGCGGATAGCAGCTTAAAAACAAAGGGTTCTTGGAATGATCGGGAAAAAGCCGTTAAATCAAGAAATATGAAAAATCTTTCTTTTTCTTTAAATTTCGTTTTTTTTTGACAATTATGTGACAAATTCATGACAGGATGTAAACACAGTTCACCACTCCCCCTGTATCGGAAGACAAACCGGTTTGTTACAGGGCATAAGGGCTTGAGTCCAGGTTTTATGAAGGTCTTTAGTAAAACTTCCTCAAAGACCCTTATCCATCAAGGATCTAAAACCTCGGCATAGAAAAAACAAAAAAATTTTTTCAAAATAACACAGGAAGCAGGATGGCCACTGTAATCACCGGACTTGAAAGCCTGACCGCATCCCCCGAAAAACGCCTGCGCGAAAAAAAACTTGGGCTGCTGTGCAATCCCGCATCGGTGGACAGCCGGTTTACGCACGCAAAAGATCGGATTCATGGCTGTTTCCCAGGTCACCTGACCGCCCTTTTTTCCCCCCAGCATGGGTTCTTCGCTGAAAAACAGGACAACATGATCGAATCTCCGGACCTGGTGGATCCCCGTCTGGGCATACCGATATACAGCCTGTACGGCCCAACCCGCATTCCTACAACGGAAATGCTGGAGGGAATCGATGTGCTGCTGGTGGACCTTCAGGATGTGGGTACCCGGGTGTATACCTTCGCCGCCACCCTTTCCTACTGTCTGGAGGCGGCGGCCCGGATGAACAAGGAGGTGATGGTGCTTGACCGCCCCAACCCCATAAACGGCGTTCAAATCGAAGGAAACTGCCTGGCCAGTGGATTTGAGTCGTTTGTGGGACGCTACCCGATTCCCATGCGCCACGGCCTCACCCTGGGCGAATACGCCCTTTATATCAACGAGGTCTATGACATCAAATGCCGGCTGAAGGTGGTTCCCATGAAAGGCTGGCGGCGTTCCATGTATTTTCAGGATACCGGCCTTCCCTGGGTTTTTCCCTCCCCCAACCTCCCCTCGCCCGGATCCGCCCTGGTCTATCCCGGTCAGGTGATCTGGGAAGGGACCAATGTTTCCGAGGGCCGGGGCACAACCCTGCCGTTTGAAATATTCGGAGCGCCTTTTATCGATCCGGACAAGATCCTCGCCTTTATGGGTGGAAGGTACATTCCCGGGGGGGTGCTCAGGCCCATACTGTTTGAGCCGACCTTCAACAAATGGATGGGACGGGCCTGCAGAGGGTTTCAAATTCACGTCACCGACCCGTATGCCTATAAGCCCTACGCCACCTCCTTAAGGCTGCTTCAGGCGGTCCTGTACCACCACAGGAACGATTTTGCCTTCAAACCTCCTCCCTACGAGTATGAAACGGAAAAGCTGCCACTGGACCTGATCATCGGGGATGGAAGGCTTCGGCAGAGGATCGAAAGGATGGAGGACATTGACACCCTTGAAAACGACTGGGCGGACCAACAGGCTGCATTTATATCCGCCAGCCGAAAATACCATCTCTATCAAGAATAAGGAAGGCTGAGTTGAAACCCACGGCATCCGGCTGGGAACGAAGGATGTTTAAAAAAAACAAGGTCTGGATGGCCACCGACCCGGCAGGCAAACCCCTGGTTTATCATAACCGGGTGCTGATCAAATACCAGCTTGACCAGGAGCATGAATACTGGGTCAACCCCGAAAACATTCACGAGATTCTGCCTGATTTTTCGAATCAGAAGCAGAAGATCAACCCCTCTTTGGGTCAGGACCCGGGCTTCGTCTTAAACGACCGCACGCATGAAAGCCTTCCGGCGGAATCAGACGACCGAACCATCACGGTATACACGGACGGCGCCTCATCCGGAAACCCCGGGCCGGCCGGAATCGGGGTGGTATTGTGCTACGGCGCCCACAAACGGGAGATATCTCAATTCATCGGCAACACCACCAACAATGTCGCGGAGCTCACTGCGGTTCTATCGGCCCTGCAAAACCTCACGCGAAAAGACCTGCCGGTCAGAATCTACACCGACAGCAAGTATGTTCACAACCTGTTGATGTCCGGATGGAAGGCGAAAAAAAATACCGAACTGGTAAGCGCCATCAAAAAACTGATGGCGCAGTTTTCAGACCTTAAACTCATTAAGGTCAAGGGCCATGACGGGGTCATCGGTAATGAAAGGGCGGACCGGCTCGCCACCGCTGCCATTCATGCCGCAGCCCGGACAGGCAAACAAAAACCCCCGGAAAATGTCTCCGGGGGTTGAATCTCTAAAGCCTGTTTTTCTATTTTTTTGCCTTCAGCGCCTCAAGCTCTTTTTTTAACGCCTCATTTTCTTTTTTCAGATCCGACTCCGTAGCCATATCTGCCGGCGCGACGCTGCTTTCCCTTTGCCATGTATCCTTGAGCTCATCAAACCCCAGATATAGGGCAAGACATCCGCCCAAGAGCAGCATGATGGGAATCACCCCCGCCAGAAGCTGCAAAAACGCGCCAAACCAGATCGCCAGTCCGATCACCCCGATTACCGCTGCCACCGCGCCACCGATTAAAGTTTTCATAAAGCCGATTCCTCCTTTGGTTTAATCATTTATCATCATTATATTTTTTAATACTCATACGATCTTTTTTTCAATTAACACACCCTCACGGACAAATCAAGGTAAAATTGACCCGTTTGAAAACCCATGGCATGCAAAAAAATCCACGATCCCCCTTGCAAACCCACCGGTTCATTGTTATAAAGTATTCTAAAATACAGCCCAGCCTTGCTCAACTGGCGCCAAGATTCATTCCAGTATGTCCGTATATCAAACATAGGCACCGCTTTTTTTCAATACCGCCTTTCAAAACAGACGAAAAACCAGTATGAAACTCAGGTCCCTTCAACGAAAAATCAAAACGCAAATCGATAAACGAACCGGAGGCATGCATAATTTTTTTCCATGCCATCTTCCCCCGCATCGAGGTCTTTTCAATCGGATGGTCCTTAATCTGCTGTTTTCCGGAATCCGTATCCCAAACTCCCCGGCATCCCCCCTTCGCCGTTCGCAAACCCAAGGGATCACCATTCTTGTCAATAAATACAAAAGCTTCTTTGAATTCTTTTTTTACCACCTGCGGTATCAGAGGGAGGGACTGATCTATCCCGGCATCGGACTGGATTACCGGTTTTTTCTGTTTCAGCCGGTCAGCCGGTTTCTGGGGATTGTATTGTCCTATGCCAACCATTTTTTCAAACACCTGTCCCTCCCCAACCCCTATAAAAGCGGGTATATTCAAAAAAAACTGTCGAGCGGGGAATCCGCGCTTCTCTCCCTGATGGAAAAAAAGGGGTTTTACCGTCGGTTTGTAAAATCCAAGACAGACCCGATTCATTATCTGATCGAAATCCAGAAATCCATTGACCAACCCATCATTTTCCTGCCGCAGCTCATGCTGTTTAACAAGGCCCCTGAAAAAAGGGAGTTGAACCTGGTGGATATGCTGTTCGGGACCCGAGAAAACCCGGGACGGATGCGGCGGCTCGTCAATCTGCTTAAAAACCCCAAACGGATCCTCATTGAAACCCTTGATCCCGTGATCCTTACCGAATTTTTAAACCGGCCGGAGATTGTTCATCTAAGCTCCAAGAACCAGGCGATCGTGCTGCGCCGGTATCTGCTGGCCCAGATCAACCTTCACCGGCAGAGCATCACGGGCCCGGCGATTAAACCCCGGCTTGAAATCAGGGAGGAGCTGCTCACCAATCCCATGGTCCAGCATTCCATTGCCGAGTATTCAAAGGAAAACAACCTCTCTCTCAGCCTTGCCCAGCGGCAGGCATCGGCGTTTCTTGACGAAATCGCGGCGAACCTGAACCTGAAAATGATCCGACTCTACGACATCACCCTAAGATGGGTGTTTAAACACATTTTCGAAGGCATGGTCATTGATCATGACGGACTGAACCGGATCAAACGGATGTCCAAAAAAGGGCCGCTTATCCTTGTGCCCTGCCATAAAAGCCACCTGGATTACCTGATCCTCTCCTATGTGTTTTTCAACAATAACCTGCCCATCCCGCTCATCGCTGCCGGCAAAAACCTCTCCTTCTGGCCGCTCGGCCCCATCTTTCGAGGCGGCGGCGCCTTCTTTCTGAGACGGACGTTTAAGGGAGAAAAGCTCTACCCGAAAATATTTGCCGCCTATATCCATAAAATCCTGAATGATGGATTTCACGTGGAGTTTTTTATCGAAGGCGGAAGAAGCCGAACAGGCAAGCTGCTGAGCCCAAAAATCGGGTTCCTCTCGATGCTCATCGACGCCTACCATAAAAACAACTGGGAGGACATGATCTTTGTCCCCATTTACATCGGTTATGACCGGGTGCTTGAGGAGAAGGCCTATATCCATGAAATGGGGGGCGGCAAAAAAACCCCCGAGAACTTAAAAAATGTAATCAAGGCGAAAAAATTCCTCAAAAAAAAATACGGCAAGATCTATCTCAACTTTCATGAACCGTTTTCCCTCAAGGATCATCTGACACGGATCTCCCCGCACCCCTCTGAGCCGATCCAGGACAGCCTTCAGGATGCCAACCTTTTTGCAAAAAAGCTGATCAGCGCCATCAACCGGGTCAGCGTCATCACCCCCCACAGCATCATCGCGGCCGTGCTGTTAAACATCCCCCAGAAGCGTTTTTACCATAATCAACTGTTGGAACATGCCGAAACCTATATGACCTATCTCATATCCCAGGACGCCAGGCTGGCGGACACCATTATCATCGACCGGAACAGCGCTTTTGACTATGTGATCGAATCCTTTGTCCAGAGCCGGTTCATCGAAAAAAGCAGCTCCCGGTTTTCTGCGTCGGCCCCACCAAACCCCATATTCAAGGTTATTGAGGCCAGGCGTCCCAGCCTGGAATACTATAAGAACAACGGGATTATCTTTTTTATCCCCGCCGCATTCACCGCCCTTGCCATCTTAAAAGCCGACGCCTTTCAGTTTTCTTCCGCAGACCTGCATTCCGGTTATAAATTCCTCTGCGAGTTTTTTGAAAACGAGTTTATCTTCGATCCTCAGCAATCGGTGGAATACATCGTTCGAAAAAATTTAAAGGCGTTCATCGACGACGCCATCATCATGCCGCATCCCACCCTGCCGGACACCTACAACCTCACCTCCACGGGTTTTCGAAAGCTCAACCTGTTTGCCGCCTTTTTGGTCCCCTACTTTGAATCCTACTGGGTGGTGTTAAACTTCTTCATGAAGTACACCAACCGATCCATATTCGACGTAAAGGATTACATGAAAAAAATCCAGGCCATGGGAAACCGCATGTTTAAACGCAAGGAGATTGAACGGATCGAGTCGATATCGAAAATCAACTATGAAAATGCCGTAAAATTCTTTACCAGCCACGGCCTGAGCGAACCGGAAAAAAACAAGGAGAGGATTGAATTTTATGCGGAGATTCTTGCGCATTACCGTCGATACCTCCCCCCGTAAAACAGAAAACCGCGGCTGAAACCGAAAAACAGGAAGGGGAATCGAATTCACCAAATCATGAAAGCGCTGATACTCGCTGCCGGCTTCGGCACCCGCCTGCTTCCCTATACCGAAAACCTTCCCAAGCCCCTGTTCCCGGTTTTAGGCCGGCCGCTTATCGAAATCCTTATCGAACGGTTGATTCATGCCGGCTGCACCGGGATTGTAATCAATACCCACCATCTGCATGAAAAAATCTCAGGCTTCATATCCGGGCAGAACTTCCCGATCCCGGTCATCACCTGTTACGAAGAAACCCTTCTCGGCACCGGCGGCACCATTGAAAACCTGAGCGAGTTTTTTGAGGGGCAACCGTTTATCGTAATCAACGGGGATATCGTCACCGATATTGATCTTCGCGCGGTTTATGACTATCACCTGGGCCACGGCCATCTCGCAACCCTGGTCATGCATGATTATCCGGCATACAACAATGTCTGGGTAACCCCCCAGGGGTATGTATCCAGCTTTGATGCGCGCCCGAAAGAAGATGAGAACGCAGAATCCAAGCGGCTTGCCTTTACCGGCATTCAGGTGCTGAGCCCTGAGATGATCCGGTTTATACCGCAAAACCGGCCGGTATCCAGCATCGATGCCTATCGCAATATGCTGAAATCCGGATTAAAAATAAAAGCCTTTGTTCCCGAAAACCTCTATTGGCGGGATATTGGAAGCCCGCCAAGCTATCTGGAAGCGGTTTATGAGAAAACCGCCCCCCTGGCGTTTTCAAGGGGGTTTGGTTCTGTTTCGGGCCTCCCCATCAAACGCACCCCCATTGCCGGGGACGGGTCTGACCGGAAATGGTACCGGCTCACCTGCGGCCCTCATTCGCTGATCCTGGCCGAGCACGGCATCAGGTCCCGGAAGGGTGTCTGCGAAATCGACGCGTTTGTAGCCATCGGCCGTCATCTTCATCAAAACCGGGTGCCGGTGCCCCAAATCTATCTCTGGGACAGCTTCTCCGGCCATGTCTATCTAGAGGACCTTGGGGACATCAACCTGCAAACCACAGTCCTTGGCGAAAAAGATCAAAACCGAATTGCCTCCTATTACGAATCCGTTGTGGATCAGATGCTCGGCATGTGGATCAACAGCGCGAACTCCTTTGATCCGGCCTGGGCCTATCAGACCCCAGCTTACGACAAAACCCTGATCCTGGAGAGGGAATGCCGCTACTTTGTGGATGCGTTTTTAAACACCTACCTGGGGCTTGATGTTTCCTATGAGCGTTTGAAGGCTGAGTTTATAAGGCTTGCCGACAACCTTCTTGCACGCGCGGTTCTTGGCCTGATGCACCGGGACCTGCAATCCAGAAACATCATGGTCAAGGATAATACCATGTATCTGATTGATTTTCAGGGAAGCCGCATGGGTCCCATTCAGTATGATCTGGCCTCCCTGCTGATCGATCCCTATGTGAACCTTCCTCAGGATGTGCAGCTTCAGATTCTGGATCGCTGTGCCGACCAGGTCTGCAGGCAAACCGGTGTTGAAAAAAAATTCTTTCTGACCGGATACGAATATTGCACCCTCACCCGAAACCTTCAGGTCCTGGGGGCCTTTGCGCACCTTTCAAAAATAAAACACAAACTTGGTTTTGAGCCATACATTCCGGCGGCCATTCAAAACCTAAACGACCGGCTCACACAGGCCGGCCATGACCGGTTCCCCAACCTATCCGATGTTGCTGCTCAGGCGTTAAAAAAAATCCACCTGAGCTTTGACACAAGCAAGTCCGGGGGTTTATAAGAAAGGCATAGAAAGCTTTTGCTCCCGCTTTGCAGTATTTTTCTGTAAGCAGCTTATCCGCTCTTTTAAAATATTTTCACCACAGAGGTCGCAGAAAAAAAATGAAAAATTTTTATGTCCTCTGTGATCTCTGTGGTTAAATTTTTAATTTTTCGAATTTGGAAAACCTAAGTTCCTTGAAAGGGGTGGAAAAATGAAGAAAATAAAAACCATGGTAAACGGAATCCCCGGCAAGGTAGCCACAGGCATCGCCGCCCGCCTTTTATCAGACGACCGGTTTGAGCTGATCCGCGCCTCGTTTACCGGCCCTGAAATCGAATCTGCAACCCAGCTGGTGGGATCCGTCGAGATCCGCCTGATCCGCCCGGATCAGCGGGAAATGGAGATAAAAAGGATCAAGTCTGAAGAGGGATCTTTTATCACCATTGATTTTACCCTTCCCTCGGCGGTCAATGAAAACGCAGCCTTTTACTGCCGCCACCAACTCCCGTTTGTCATGGGAACCACCGGCGGGGACCGGAAGGCTCTTGAGGAAACCGTCCGTTCATCCTCTGTTTCCGCAGTGATCGCGCCCAACATGGCCAAACAGATCGTGGCCTTTCAGGCCATGATGGCCTATGCGGCAAAACACTTTCCAGGGCTTTTTTCCGGATACCGCCTTGAAATCAAGGAGAGCCACCAGAAAACAAAGGTGGACACCAGCGGCACCGCCAGGGCCATGGTGGGCTGCTTCAACAGCCTCGGTGTGGATTTTTCAGAAGATCAAATCATCAAAATCCGCGACCCGCAGGTTCAAAAGGATGAATTGGGGGTTCCGGAAGAACACCTAAACGGCCACGGATGGCATTTCTACACCCTGGAGTCTTCTGACAAAACCGCCCGTTTCGGCTTTTTCCATTGCATCAACGGCCGGGAGATCTACGCGGAAGGGACCCTGGACGCGGTGCTGTTCCTGCACCAAAAAATCAAGGCGGAACAAAAGAGAAGAATCTATACCATGATGGACGTCCTTGAAGGGAATAGACAGCAATGAAAATCCTTAAAAAGTCTTTGTTGCTTCTGCTTTTGCTTGTTTTCGGCGCAGCCCTTGAAACGGTCTGGCCGCAGGACTTTCCGGAAAAGGGATGGAAGGACCAGCCGGATCCCATGGCTGATTTAAATGCCGTGGTCGGCGGAGAGGTCTCGATCTTCGGCGGGCAATACCCCAAAAGCCTCAACTACTACCTGGATAACAATGTCCTTTCCGCGGATGTCTTCGGATCGCTGTTTGAAACCCTTCTCACCATGAACCCGATCACTCTAGACTATGAGCCCGGGCTATGCGACCGGTGGTCCATATCAGAGGATAAAAAGACCTTTACCTTTCATATCAATCCCAAGGCCCGCTGGAGCGACGGCCATTGCGTAACCGCCGAGGACGTTTCCTGGACCTACCAGGCGATCATGGATCCGGCAAACCTGACCGGTCCGCACAAGCTGAGCATGGAACGGTTTGAACCCCCAGAGGTGATCGACCAACAGACCATTCGCTTCACCGCCAGAAAGATCCACTGGAAAAACCTTCAGGCCGCAGGCGGGTTCCAGATCCTGTGCCGGCATGCCTATGCGGATAAGGATTTCAACAAAATCAACTTTGATTTTCCGGTGGTCTCCGGTCCCTATCGCCTGGGCCGGATCGAGGAAGGGGTGTCCATTTCCCTTAAGCGAAGGGCGGACTGGTGGGATATCAACTCCCCCCATTCCCGGCACAAGGGAAACTTTGAAACCGTCACCTATCTCTTTTTTGCGGAAAGAACCAACGCCTTTGAGGCCTTTAAAAAAGGAAAGATCGACATCTTCCCGGTCTACACCGCCCGCATCTGGATCAACGAAACCGGCGGGGAGGCGTTTATGAAAAACCATATCATCAAGCAAAAAATTTACAACCAGAGGCCCATCGGGTTTCAGGGATTTGCCATGAACATGCGCCGGCCGCCGTTTGATGACCTTCGCGTGCGTCAGGCCATGGCCCTTCTGCTGGACCGGAAGAAAATGAACCAGACCCTGATGTACGGCCAGTATTTCCTGCATCGGTCCTACTTTGAAGACCTTTATTCAGACAAGCACCCCTGCCCCAACCCGCCCTTTGAAATGGACAAGGAAAAGGCGCGCAGCCTTTTAAAACAGGCCGGCTGGCAGGTCAATCCGAAAACGGGAATCCTTGAAAAAGACGGCCGGAAATTCTCATTCAGGTTTTTATCCCGAGATACCTCCACCGAAAAATTCCTCTCCATCTACGCCGAGGACTTAAGGGACGCGGGGATTGAAATGCGCATTGATAAAAAAGACTGGGCCGCATGGGCCAGGGACATGGAGGAGTATAACTTTGACATGACCTGGGCCGCATGGGGCGCCGAGATATTTAAAGACCCCGAAAGCATGTGGTCTTCCGCGGAAGCCAAACGCAAAGGGGGAAACAACATCACCGGGTTTTTCGATAAAAGAGTCGACGCCCTCATCGAAGAGCAGAAAACCGTCTTTGACATCAACCGGCGCAACGAAATCTGCCGGCAGATCGATCAGATCATCTACCAGGCCTGCCCCTACGTGCTTCTCTGGAACCTCAATTACACCCGGCTTCTTTACTGGAACCGGTTCGGCACCCCGGCCACCGTGCTGTCCAGATATGGTGACGAAAACAGCGCGCTGTGGTACTGGTGGATCGACCCGGATGCCGAAGATGCTTTAAAGGACGCCGTACGCATGAAGACCCTTCTCCCGCCGCGTCCCTCCGCCGTTCGGTTTGATGAGGCTTTTTTAGAATAAGCCGGCCTGAAAAGGGATACCGGGTCAGTTGTTTTGAGCCGGCGCCTCAATCAGGGAAAAAACCTTTTCCAGGGCCTTATCCAGGTTCTCGGGTTTTGTGCCGCCGGCCTGGGCCATGTCCGGCCTTCCGCCGCCGCTGCCGCCGACCTCGGCGGCAATGGACTTGATGATCCGGCCGGCATGGTAGCGGTCCAGCAGGTCCTTTGTCACCACGGCGATCAGCAGGGCCTTGCCCCCGGCCGTCGCGCCAAGCACCACCACCCCGGATTGGACCCTGTCTTTGAATCGGTCCGCCAGATCCCGCAGGGCCGCAGGGGTTTGCGCCTCCACCCTTTTGGAAATGACCCTGATGCCGTTTACAGACTGGGTATCGTCCTCAAGATGAGCAGCAGAAGCCGCGGCGATCTTCAGTTTGAGCCCCTCGAGTTCTTTTTCCAGGGAGCGCTGGTGCGCGAGCAGATTTTGAACCCTGGCATAAAGGGCTTCAGGCCTTTCCTTGAGCAGGTTGGCGATCTCCGATAACAGACCGGTTACCGACTGGATATAAGACAGCGCGGCCCTGCCGGTCAGCGCCTCGATCCGCCGGACACCCGAAGCCACGCTGGACTCCCCGAGAATCTTTAAAAATCCGATATCGCCGGTCCGTGTAGCATGGGTGCCGCCGCACAGCTCCTTGCTGAAGGTGTCAAGGGTCACCACCCTCACCCGGTCCCCGTATTTTTCCTCAAACAGCGCCATGGCGCCGGTTTGAAAGGCCTCGTCCGCGGGCATCTCCTCGGTGGAGACGGCGATGTTTTCTTGAATCCGGTCGTTGACCAGGGTCTCGATCCTTTCTAAGGTGTTGCGGTCGATCTGGGAAAAATGGGTAAAGTCGAACCGCAACCGGTCCGGTCCCACATGGGAACCGGCCTGGCGCACATGCTCCCCCAGGATCCTGCGCAAGGCCGCATGAAGCAGATGGGTGGCGGTATGGTTTGCTGCGGTGGCACGCCTCTTTTCAGCATCCACCGACAGGCTGACCGAATCCCCCTTCCGGACCGTTCCTGAGATCACCTTCCCCTTGTGGATGATCAGGCCTGTGGGGTCTTTTACGGTATCGATGATTTCAATCTCAAACCCCTTTGCGGTGATTCTTCCGGAATCCCCCACCTGGCCCCCTGATGCCGCATAAAACGGGGTGGTTTCGGTAACGATCTCAACAGCCTGACC
The DNA here is from genome assembly GCA_020722245.1 of Desulfonema limicola. Taxonomy (GTDB): domain Bacteria; phylum Desulfobacterota; class Desulfobacteria; order Desulfobacterales; family Desulfosalsimonadaceae; genus DYLE01. The sequence goes on along the minus strand of DYLE01000003.1, from coordinate 8,492 downwards.
GGAGGATGCGGTTTCAACGGCAACCCCGTTTACCACCAAAAGCAGCACCGGCGCCTCACAGGAGAGCCGGTCGTATCCCACAAATTCGACAGGCTTCTCCAGGCCGGCGATAAACTCCCGGTAAGCGCCGCTGATGTTTGAAAACGCGGATATGGTGCGGGACTCCTTTCTGCGCTGCTCCATGGCGGCGTTAAACCCCTCCATATCCAGATCCAGGTCCATGTCCCGCACCACGTCCTTTACGATATCCACCGGAAAACCATAGGTGTCGTAGAGCTTGAACATGACCTCCCCCCCAATGACCCTGCGATTTTCTTTCCGCATCCGGTCAAGGGTTTCATGAAGCAGCTTTAAGCCGTTGTCCAGGGTTTCCGAAAACCGCATCTCCTCATTCTTGATGACGTTGGTGATCAAGGCGCGGGCCTCGGCCAGCTCCGGGTATTGGGATTGCATCGTCTCAAAAACCGCCGCCACGGTTTCATGAAGAAAGGGTTTGACAAGGGAGATGTTTCGGCCGTAACGGATCGCCCGGCGCAAAATCCGCCGCAGCACATACCCCGGGCCCTCGTTGGAGGGAAGCACGCCGTCCCCCACCAGAAAGGCGGCTGCCCGGCTGTGGTCCGCGATCACCTTCATCGCCACATCCGAGGCCTTATCCCCGCCGAGCCTGCGTCCGGAAAGGGATTCGATTCTGTTGATAATCGGCATGAACAGATCGGTTTCATAGTTGGTCGCCGCCCCCTGAATGACCGCAGCGATCCGCTCCAGCCCCATCCCGGTATCAATGCTGGGTTTGGGCAGCGGGGTCATTTTTCCGGTTTCATCCCGGTTGAACTGCATGAACACCAGGTTCCAGATCTCCAGGTAGCGGTCGCAATCACAGCCCACAGCGCATTCAGGACGGCCGCACCCGAATTTTTTCCCGCGGTCAATGAGGATCTCAGAGCACGGACCGCAGGGCCCCGTATCCCCCATGGCCCAGAAGTTATCCTTTTTCCCGAGCCTGACGATGCGGGATTCAGGCACGCCGATGCGATCGTGCCAGATATCATAGGCCTCGTTGTCGTCGAGGTATACCGACACCCACAGCTTCTCCACAGGAAGCCCGTAACCGTTGACCAGAAGCTCCCAGGCGTATTCGATGGCTTCTGCTTTAAAATAATCCCCGAAGGAAAAGTTGCCCAGCATCTCAAAAAAGGTATGGTGCCGGGCGGTATACCCGACGTTCTCCAGATCATTGTGCTTTCCGCCGGCCCGCAGGCATTTCTGGGCGGTGACGGCCCGGCTGTAGCTCCGCTTCTCCTCCCCCATAAAGACCCGCTTGAACTGAACCATTCCAGCGTTGGTGAATAAAAGCGTGGGATCATCGGCGGGAACCAGCGACGAACTCCTGACCACCTGATGCGCCCTGCTCCTGAAATATTCAAAAAATTTTTTCCGTATCTCGGCTCCGGTCATTGTTCCCCCTGCCGCTTTTTTACTATTCACTGGCGGCCGCCTCTTCCGGCTTGCTCGAACCCGGACCGGGGCCCGGCAATCCCATGGCCTCTTTCACGTGGGTCAACAGCTTCTGGTTGAGCTCTGAATGCTCTTTTAGGAAGGCCTTGGCATTTTCCCGGCCCTGACCGATCCGCTCCCCCTGATAGGAATACCAGGAACCGCTTTTCTCGATCACCCCGGTATCCACCCCCATGTCCAGAAGGTCGCCGGCCGCGGATATCCCCTCGCCGTACATGATATCAAACTCGGCCTCTTTAAAAGGCGGAGCCATCTTGTTTTTCACCACCTTGGCCCTTGTCCGGTTTCCGGTGGTCTCCTGACCGTCCTTGATCGCCCCGGCCCTGTGCACCTCGATCCGCACCGAGGCGTAAAACTTGAGCGCATTCCCGCCGGTGGTGGTTTCCGGATTCCCGAAGACCACGCCGATCTTCATGCGTATCTGGTTGATGAAAATCACCGAGGTCTGGGTTTTGCTGATGGTTCCGGTCAGTTTACGCAGGGCCTGGGACATGAGCCGGGCCTGAAGCCCCATGTGGGAATCCCCCATGTCGCCTTCAATTTCAGCCCGCGGCACCAGGGCGGCCACGGAATCGATCACCAGAACGTCAATCGCGCCGCTTCTGACCAGCATCTCGGCGATCTCCAGCGCCTGCTCTCCGGTGTCCGGCTGGGAAACCAGCAGATCATCGCAGTTTACCCCAAGCCTTTTGGCATAGGCGATATCAAGGGCGTGCTCGGCGTCGATAAACGCGGCGATTCCTCCCTGTTTCTGGGCCTGAGCCACCACATGAAGCGCCAGTGTGGTCTTTCCGGAGGCCTCGTGACCGTAGATTTCAGTGACCCGGCCCCTGGGAATGCCGCCGATGCCCAGGGCCTTGTCCAGGGCCAGGGAGCCCGTGGGAATCACCGGCACCTGAACAATCACATTACCGCCTAGCTTCATGATCGAGCCCTTGCCGAACTGCCGCTCGATCTGGCTGATCGCGGTCTCCACCGCCTTTTCCTTATCGGTATTTCTGCTCATAAGGCCTCCTGTCCGCCATTAAAACAATTAGGTTGATCATCCTGCCAAATGCCCGTCGATCCTAAATCGGTCAAAACACCTTCTTTCCCGGGTCATCCCGAAAGCCCCGCAGTAAACAGCCTGGTGTAAACAGGACCGGATGGAAGCAGACGGCTTCGATAAAGGTTTATGGAATCTGCGATAAACGGCTCTGACGCCATTTCGTTAAAGTCTTCCAGGGCCTTTACAAACCGCTTTGGATCATGCCTGCCTTCCTTTACCCGGCCAAGGGTTAAATGACCGGTAAAGCCCCGCGTTTCTGCAGCAAACCCCAAGCTCGCCAGATTTTTTTCCAGGTTTTCCTGCAGCCATCGAAGCGCGTCCACCTGGCCGGAAATCCCCGCCCAGAGCACCCGGGGGCGGCTCACGCCTGGAAAAACCCCGATCCCCTTCACCGACAGCGTCATGGGGCCGATCCCCTTCACCGACTCCTGGATCGCCTCGCTGATCGCCTGGACCCTCGAACCGGCCACATCCCCTAAAAATTTCAAGGTCAGATGAATGTTTTCCGGACGGGTCCATCGGATCTTTAAGCCGTATGACACCAGCTCGCTCTGGACATCCTTCAGCTTCGAGGCAACACCTTCAGGCAGCCCGATGGCGATAAAGGCGCGCACCACTTCCTGCGCGGCCCGATCCTGTTGTCCGTCCATATTTTACCACTCAGGTGAAGGCATTTAAAACAAACCGCCGGCTTCACGTCAGCAAAAGCAATCCACGCAAAACCAGGTTGCCGATAATACCGGCCGCCAGGTCGTCCGCGACCACACCGACTCCTCCCGGCAGCTTTTTTTCCAAAAGCCCGATGGGAAAGGGTTTTAGGATATCAAAAAACCTAAACACCATAAACCCCGCCAGCCCGATCCAGATAGAAAAAGGAAACCCGAAAAGGGTTACCGCCATACCGGCGATCTCATCGATGATGATGCACCCCGGGTCCTTTTCATTGAGCAGCTTCTCAGCCGCCTGGGAAACCCAGACGGAAAAACCGATAAACAGGATCAGGCCCATCAAAACAGCCATCCAGGGAAAAAGCGGCATCACGCAGTAGGCTAAAAGACCGATAACAGCACCGAAGCTGCCTGGCGCCACCGGCATATACCCGAGAAAACCGCCCGTGGCCAGCCCCAGCATGAGTTTTGACCTGGCGTTCATGCACCGTTCTTATAATCTTGCCCCTGTCCTGTCAAGGCATTGTTCGCGGCCCCTGGATGCATCAGCCGGCTATATGCTGAAGGATCTTTTCATAGACCGTGCGCAGGGGTATGTTTTCCCTTTTTGCGATTTCCCGGCAGGCCTCATACTCGGGCACGATTCGACATTCGCCTCGGGGCGTGTTCACCTTCTTGGCGGAAACAGGGCCAAACACGGTATCGATGGTCACGGCCTGGCGCTCCAAAACCTCCCTTTCCACCTCATAATACCTGACTCCCAGGGTCGTGGTTTCAGAAAGGATGAGCTGTGAGATGCATGGCCTGTCCTTTTGACGGCACAAGACCTGCACCAGGGTTCCAGGCCTGTTTTTTTTCATGTAAACAGGAATCAGATACACATCCAGAGCGCCGCTTTCAAACAGCCGTTCCATGAGGAACCCGAAAAACTCAGGGTTCATGTCATCAATGCAGGTTTCCACCACCGTAGCGCGCTCGTCCGTTTTATCCGTTTCTCCGGTTATGATCCGCAGCAGGTTCGGGATCGGCCCCTCTTCCCGACGGCCGGCCCCGTATCCGGTTTTTAAAACCCGCATTCCCGGCATGTTTCCAAAGGACTCGGCCAGGGTCGTAAGGATGGCGGCGCCGGTGGGGGTCACCGTCTCAAAGGGGATATCGCTGCCGTAAACCGGCACCCCTTTTAAAACCTCAAGGGTGGCCGGCGCAGGAACCGGAAGGGTGCCGTGCGCGCAGTTTACAAACCCTTTGCCCAACGGAACCGTTGAGGCAAGAATGCGTTCAAGGTTTAAGGCCTCCACACAAAAAGCGGTCCCCACGATATCCACAAGGGCGTCCACCCCGCCGAGCTCGTGAAAATGCACCTTTTCCTTTGGACAGCCGTGAATAGCGGACTCGGCCTCCGCAAGCCTTTCAAACATTCTCAAAGAAAGCGCCTTGACCTGTTTGGACAGGCGGCTTTCGCGGATCAGTTTTTGAATGGTCGCATAGTCTCTGGCCTGGCGATCGTAAACAACGACCTCCACCCGGCTGGCGGAGATCCCCATCCGCGTCACGGAAGACACCGCCAGATCAAAATCGATCAAAAGACCGGCCTTTAAAGTCTCGGCCAGACGGTCCGGGGAAACCCCCAGGCTGAAAAACGCCCCCAGGGTCATGTCCCCGCTGATTCCCGCAAAGCAGTCAAAAAAAGCCATCATGGCTCAAAGGCTCCGCCGGCATGAAGATCAATAATCCCAAGAAGCAGGCGAAGGGTATCGACCATATCCGACATTCGAATGGATTCCCTTAGGGTATGCATCTCCTGCATGCCGGTGCCGATCACCGCGGTGATAATTTTTTTACCAAAAAAAATATTGGCGTCGGACCCGCCGCCGGTGCTTCTGGTGGCAAGGGTTCTGCCCAGGTTGGCGGCGGCCCTTTGGGCGGTCAGGACAACCGGATGATTCGCGGGAATAAACGTCCTGCCGAACGCGTTTGTCACGGTCGCCTCCAGCCGGGGCAGGTCATCGGCGGCATGCCGGCGACGGTGTTCATCCACAACCTGCTCAAAGGCGGATACGATGTTTCGCGTGACCCGTTCCAGCTTTTCCTCGTTATGGCTTCTGGCCTCGCCGGCCACACGCACCCGCTTCGGCACGATGTTCGTGGCGCCGGCCGCCTCCATGACCCCGATGTTGCAGGTGGTCTCCTCGTCAACCCTGCCGAGCTCAAGCCCGGCGATGGCGCGGCTGGCCAGCAGAATGGCGTTGATTCCCTTTTCCGGATCCACGCCGGCGTGGGCATCCCTTCCGTGAAGCAGGATATCAATGCGGTTTAGCGCAGGCGCCTGAACCACAATCGTTTCCGTGTCCGAGGTATCCAGCGCATAACCGTAAGCCGAAGAAATCAGATCATAGTCCAGATGCCTGGCCCCCAGCAGCCCGATCTCCTCGCAAACCGTAAACACAAGCTCCAGCGGCCCGTGGGGAAGGTTGTTTTCCTTGATCATCCACAGCGCCTCGAGAAGGATGGCGATGGCGCTCTTGTCGTCCGCTCCGAGGATCGTGGTGCCGTCGCTGGTAAACACGCCGTCCGCGTACCGGATTTTAACCCCGCGACCGGGTTCAACGGTATCCATATGGGCGTTGAGCATCAAGGGCCGCAGGTTTCGGTTTCCGTCGATCCTGACGATCAGGTTCCCGGTGTCTCCTCCGGTCTTTTCACCGGCCCTGTCGATGATGATCTTTGAAGCCAATGGGGCGATCAGCCTTTGGATCTCCTGCGAGATCCGTCCCTCCTCTTTTGAAACGCTGTCGATGGAGACAAGGGTTTCAAAGGTCTTCCCCAGTCGATTGGCATTGATAGGCTTTTTCATCAAAATCCGCACCAAAAATTGATTGACAATAATCGTGTGATCTTATTAGGCTGACAAACTATAAATTCCGTGGAACACGGAAGTGCACAGCTCACTGGTGGGGCTCCCGGACTTCAAATCCGGTGTGGGGCGTTAAAACCGTCCCGGGTGGGTTCGATTCCCATGCACTTCCGCCACCCTTCCGATAATCTTTCATCTTGCCCTTTGTCCTTTCACCTTCAGTCTTCTACCTTCTACCTTCTACCTTCTACCTTCCCCACCTACCTGCCGAATCACATTGTAGCAGACCACGGGCTCTTTTCTGTTTTTAAAATGGACCTGCCCCCTGCTTTCAATTTCAAATTCCCCGGTTTTTTGAAGAAAGGTCTGCTCCCCGATGATGATCTCGCCGCCCTTGGCCATTCCCTCCAGCCGTGCGGCGACATTGATGCAATCTCCGATGACCGTGTAATCCATCCGGTTTGCAGAACCGATGTTTCCGATAATCGCTGTACCGGTGTTGATGCCGATACCGATCTCAAAGCATTCCTGGCCGAGCCGCGCCCTTTTCTGCATCATCTCCCGGGTCGTGTCTCTCATCTCAAGGGCGGTCCGTATGGCGTTTTCCGGAGCGTTCCCCATCGCCTCCACCAGCCCAAACACGGCAATCAGCTGATCCCCCACGAATTTATCCAGAAGCCCGTTGTTCTTGAATATAATATCCACCATGACGCCGAAATACTGGTTCAGCATCCGCACGACATCCTCTGCGGTCATGCGTTCCGCGATGGTTGTAAATCCCCGAATATCCGCAAAAAGAATCGTCACCACCCTTCTCTCGGTTTCCAGCAGCGCCCCGTCCTTGGAGTTGATGAGCTTTTCCACCAGGTTGTTCCCCACATACCGGCTCAGTCGATTGCGCAGGTTCTCCTCCTGTTTCGTCTTCTGATACGACAGCGCCAGGTCCCGGGAGTAGACCATCAACTGGGTCGCCTGCTCCTGGTTCTTTCGGTTCATCTTTTCCAGCCTGTTCAACAGGAAGTTGAAATGATCGGCGATCTCTCGAATCTCCTTGTCCGCATGAACAACGATCGCCCCGTTCTTTCTCCCTTCCACAATCAGACCGGTGGCCCGGCTTAAATGAAACACATCATCCGCGGTCTTTCGAAGAAGCGCGTACCCGGCCAGGATCAAAAATAAAACAAGAGGAAGATAATACACGACGGTGTCGGACACCGCGATGTGACCGTAGACCACCATGTAAATGAGCAAGAGCCAAGGAATGACGGCCATGCAGACCAGAGCGACGAGCATCTTTCCGCCGATCGTGTTATAATTTCGGGAGTATCCGGACTTCATGAAGATTTACCAAAAAAGCCGTATGCATGGGTGAGACCCCGCAGGATACCGGCCACCTCAGATCCCCTCTTCCAGATGGCCGGACATCCGCTCAAACTCAAAGGGTTTATTGAGATGAACGGCGATGCCGGTCTTTTGCCGGCCGGCATGCTTATGCCCATCCTTGGCGTGAAGAATCCTTACCACAGACCCCTCGGTGCGAATGGCGGCGCGAACATCCCTGGGGCCGGATAAAAAAATCGTCAGTTTCAATGCCTGCCCCTCATAATACCGCTCCGGGAACAGGGTCATGAACATGGCGCCGTTCCCGGAGACGTCGTGCAGTTCGGCCTCATCATAAACCGCCTTGCCGTCTTTGTCCTGACACCAGACCCCCACCTGGAATTCGACGGGAAACCGATCAAAATCCCTTTTATAGGGCAAAGCCCCCTTGGATGGATGGGATGCCTGGGCGGACGAACGTTTGAAAAAACGCAGGAGCTGGGCCACGGCAAAAAACCGTCCTTCTTTTTTTTTCGACCTCATTAAAAACCTTTTCTATGCGATGCAGACCCGCCTGACTTCATTCATATCGGTATGCCCGTTGAACACCTTGAATATCCCGTCCTGCATCAGGGTGGTCATCCCTTCCTTCTTGGCCTGTATAAACAGTTCCTCGGATGTCGCCTGTTTCTTGATCATCCGTTTGATCTCCTTGGACCCTTCCATCAGCTCATGGATGCCCATTCGCCCCTTGTACCCGGTCCCGTTGCATTGGTCGCATCCCACCGGCGCGTAAAGCTTCAGATCCGGGGTGTATTGAATCCCTGTGGATGCAAAATCATCGACCCCGTATGCCTTGACGATCTCATCGAACTCTTCCCGGGTCGGATGGTATTCCTTTCGGCAGTTCTTGCATAACCGCCGCACCAGACGCTGGGCCAGAACCACCAGAAAGGCGTCGGAAAAATTCAGCGCGTTTATGCCCATATCCAGAAGACGGGTGACGGTCTCCGGCGCGCTGTTCGTATGAAGGGTGGAAAACACCAGATGGCCGGTCAGAGAGGCTTCCACGCCGATGGCGGCG
>DYLE01000162.1 GCA_020722245.1 Desulfonema limicola | reverse complement strand
ATGGAGTAGGTGACCTGGAACTTTTCGCCGATCGCAAGGCCGGTCCGGTAGGCCTCCGGAAAGTGCTCAATGGCCATGATCGCCCCCACGTATTCAAACCCGCCCCCCTGGCGGACGTCCGCGAACCGCACCAGGTCAGGCGCCGGAACCTGCATGAATCGGGCCTTTTCAGGGGGCGGCAGGGGAAGAAACCCGGCGATTTTTTTGTCGATATACTCCCGCACCGAGGCCTGGATCAGGTTCCGTTTAAAAGTCAGCTCCTTTTTCGTATGGCCGCCGTAGGCGATGTTGGCGTGGAGAAAACCCTTGGCCCATTCGGGCTTGGGGGTCATCCAGGGGGTCATGTCTTCGGCCACCTGGGTGCCGGTTATCCGGTAGATCACCTCGGGCATCAGCTCCGCGTCCTCGCAGACAAAGATCAGCATGTCGTTGTGGGCGTAACTGGGAAACAGCTTCACCCCCAGCCGGGTCACCACCCCGGTGGTGCCGGCCCATCCCAGAAAAAGCCCGGACAGGTCCGGAAGCGGCGACCGGGCGAACCAGTCCGGGGACACGCTGCAGGATCCGGTCCGGATCACCTCGCCGGTGGGAAGCACCACCTCCATGCCGGTCAGCATGTCCGAATGGAATCCGCCCAGCAAAGACAGATGGCCGGAGCCATGAATGCAGATGTTGCCCGCCAGGGTGGCGATGGGCGGGGCATCCGGCAGGGAGTGTTTCAGGTCCGGGTGGTGCTTTTTCAGATAGGCCTGAAGCATCCCCTGGGAGGCGCCGCCTTCCACAATCGCGTACCGGCTTTTCGGGTTGACCGCAATGATCCGGTTCATCCGTTTCATGTCCAGGATGATCCCGCCGCGAAGCGCCCGGGTCAGCCCGGACAGCACCAGCCCGCCGCCCATGGGCACCACCGGAATCTTGTGCCGGTTGGCCAGGGCCATGACCTGGGAAACCTCCTCGGTGGATCCCGGCATGACCACCGCGTCCGGGGCAGAGGGCGGCATGGTGCCCGGGTCCATGGAATACAGGTAGCGCTCCTCGGGCTGGTCGGAGACAAACCGGGAGCCGACGATTTTTTCCAGCTGTTTGATCACCTTTTTCATGATTCTATTCCCCCAGAGCGGTTTGCACCAGATCACTCACCAGGATCGGCATCAGGCCGTGTTGGGCCACCTCCTCCCCAAGGGTGGCCATGCAGAACGGGCAGTTGAACACGCAGTAGGTCGCGCCGGTGGTAAGCATGTCGTTGATGTTTTTTTCCACCAGGCTGTCGGCAAGGTCATCTTGCTGATGCGCCCGGGGCACCCCGCCGCAGCATAAGGCGGTTTGCCGATCGTATTTGCGGGGCGCCCTTTCCGCGCCGATTTTTTTGAAAATCTCATCTAAGACCGTGTCGGTTTGCGGACACAAACGGTTGGAGCAGGGCCTTTGATAGACGATCTTGACGTTAAGCGGCTTGATTCGGTCCGCGATTTCATCCAGGCGGCGGTTGATATAATCAAACAGGTGAATGGGCGTAAACGGAACCTGGATGCCGAAGCCCTTGGCCAGGCTGGTGTAGGTGCCGTAACACTCGTCATGGAAGCAGATCAGCTCGTTTACCCCGGAATCGGTCAGGAAATACGACATGATGTTGTCGATCATCCTGGGCACCCGCTCCCGAATGACCGAGTTTTTCGCAAAATGCAGCCACATGATGTTGCAGAACACGTCGGTCCCGGAAAACACCGAGGCGCCCTCAAAAAGTTTGCCCCGAATGCATCCGGTGAGCATGGGAAAGGCACACATGTCCACCACCGGCGCATGGACGGTCTGCTTGGTGATCTTTCCCTTGGCGTCCATCATCTTGAGCTGCTCCTTGATGATGGGCGACGGCGCCGGAAGGATCCCCAGTTCCTCCTGCCGCTCCACCAGCAAAAAGAACGGGTTGTTGCCGTAGGGGCAGTATTCCTGGCAGGCGTAGCAGGTCAGGCATTCATGCAGGACCCGGCTGTCTTTTCCCTCGTTGATTTTTAATTTCTCCGCCTTGGCCTCCTCGATGCCTGTAAAGGAGAGGTACTGGCATTTCATGAGGCAGTCCACGGTTTCGCAGGCCACACACAGGTCCGGATTAAACTTGATGCGGTTCACGGCATTCCTCCGGAAAGGTTTAAGGGTTTATAAAAATTGATTCCGATGCCTCTCAGGGCGACAGGTTCCGCGCCAGGAGCGCCGCACCGATGGCGCCGTTGATCTGGGCGTATTCGGATACCTGAATCGGGGTTTCCAGTTTGTTTTCCAGCGCCTTGACCGCGCCGATGTTTTTGGCCACCCCCCCGGTCATCATGACCGGGGCAACCACCCCCACCCGCTTGGCCATGGCGGAAATCCGGGAGGCCACAGAGTCGTGAATGCCGGCGATGATGTTTTCCCGCATCTCCCCCTGGGCGATCAGGGAAATGACCTCGGATTCGGCAAACACCGTGCAGATGCTGCTGATTTTTGCGGGGTGTTTGGCCGCCAGGCAGATTTCGCCGAATTTATCCAGATCCACCTCCAGGGCCCGGGCCATCACCTCCAGAAACCGGCCCGTACCTGCGGCGCACTTGTCGTTCATGGCGAAATCCAGCACCCGGCCGTTTTCGTCAAGGCGGATCACCTTGCTGTCCTGGCCGCCCACATCGATGATGAACCGGACCTTCGGGTTGATGAAATGCCCGCCGGCGGCGTGGCAGGTGATCTCCGTGATCGTTTTGTTCGCAAAATCCACCGTGTTCCGGCCGTATCCCGTGGCCACCACCGCACGAATTTCCTCCCTTTGAACCCCGGCGGCTTGCAGAAGCTCCGCCATCACGGTTTTGCCGGCCTGCCGGGCGTCGTAGCCGGTAAACATCAGCCGGGTGCCCAGGATATGCCCGTCGTTTAAAACCGCGGCCTTGGCGGTGATGGATCCGATATCGATGCCTGCGGTGATCATGGGGGCGTTATCTTTTGCCTGCCAGGGTTTCCATGAATGCGTCGATGCGGGTTTCGATCTGGCTATCCGAGAAGCTGCGCTCATCTACCATGTCCGCCTCCAGGATCAGGGTGGGGATGTTCAGTTTTTTCATGACCATTTTCGCCAGGTCGTACTGACCGAAGGAGTAGGGCTTGCAGCTTCGGTTGGAGTGCATGACCAGCCCGTCCACATCGTATTTTTCAATCAGCTTTTTCAGGGTATCAAACATCATGTCCAGGGAAACATTGATGTAAACGCTGGAATAGGCCACGCTTCCGGTTTCAATAAAATTATTCTCGTCGATTAAGTCAAGCACCCCGCTCCAGGCGGAGGTGTAGGTGTCCCCGGCCAGGCAGGCGTCCCGGCTGGAAAATTTTTCAGACAGCCACCGGGTCTTGTACCAGACCGGCAGGTTGTCCCACAGCAGCCGGTACTTTTCATTGGGGACCATGGCGATCCCCTTGCGTATCCGCTCCTCCATCTCCTGCTTGAGCTGCCGGTAATAATCCACGGTGATCTGGGTGCCGCGCAGGGTCACGATCAGGGCCAAATGGAAGAAGGCGTCAAAGGCGGTCATGGGCGCGGGTTTATGGGCGGCGGTATCCAGCACCTCCTGCCAGAGCCGCAACCCGGACACCGCGAGTTTGCCCACCTCCCGCATCCGGTCCATGTCCATCTTTTTTCCACACTGCTCTTCGAGGAACCGGATATATTCGTAGGTCTGGTCGATCACATAGCGTTTGGCCGCATCGGAAAACCGGGTATGAATAAACGGGGTGTCGAGAATGAACAGGGGAACATGGTAGTAGCGGGAGACCGCCTCGTACCACTTCATGACCGTGCCGCAGATGTTGTTGCAGCAGACCAGAAAGTCGGGCCTGGGGAGGCCGCCGATGGGGCCGCCGTTGATGGCGGCGCAGGCGATGTCGGACCGGGCGTAGGAGCACAGGTCCCGGGAGTAGCCCATCTCCTCCGCCTTTTCGCACAGCCCCACCCCCATCTTGGAGGCGCCGATCATGGCTCCGTGGTTTTCCGGATAGACCGGAATCACATCCATGGCGATCAGAAACTCCACCGGCCCGCCGCTGGTGATCCAGGCCACCTTTTTCCCGGTCTGGCCCGCGGTCTTGGCCTCGATGTAGTACTGGGTCATGATTTCCTTCATCCGGGCCACGGATTTGATTTTGCGGCTTTCCTTATCCGTGTCTTTTTTTTCCGGATCGACCATACCCCTCCGATCTAAAAAATTTAAGTTTAGAGCATATCTACAAAGGTTTCAAACCGGGTTTTGAGCTGCCCGGAAGGCGGCGGCTGTTGTTCCAGCTCAAGCAAGAGGCTCGGCACCCCGGCCTCGTCTAAATATTTTTTCAGGTACGGATAGTCAAAGGCATGGGGGTCGCAGAATTTCAAGAAGAGAAAAACCACCCCGGCCGCCCCATGGGTTTTAACGAGGTTGACCAGGTTCTCCCCCCTGGAGGTGATGTCCCTATGCTTTGAGGGGCAGACCATGCGGGTCAGGTAGCGGTCGGCGATGGCCTCCACCGGGTCGCCGATATTTTCGATCTCCCCTTCAAAGTAGCGGCTCCCCGTGCACAGGTCGTCCCAGACCACCTCGGCCCCGGATTCGGCAAGAAGGGTGTAGATATCCGAATGGCTGCAGACGCCGCCGGACAAAATGATCCGCTTGCCGCCTTCGGCCTTCTCGGGCTGAGGCCGGTTTTCAAGCTTTTTTTCAAGGCTGCAAAGCAGTTCCGCGATTTGGTCCCGGTCCATGACCATGGCGGCCTTGATCACGGCAAACAGGTCCGCGCCGGAGATCGTTTGAGGATTTCGGCTTCGGATCAAGGATATTTTTTTTAGATGTTTTCGGATGCGGTTGTAAACCTCAATCGCCCGGCCAAGCTTTTCATTTGATATTTCGACATCCAGGGCGGATTCCAGATCCGTTTTGAATTCCCTCAGCACCTCGATCATATAGGCCCTGGCGGTTTGGGTGTGCAGGATCACGGGAAGAACCACATCGATATGAAAGGGAAACCCTGCGTTCAGCCGCCAGATATCGGAGAGCCGCTGAATGGAATCGCAGGTGTGGGGAAAAACAGCGCCGTCTAAAAAGGACAGGCTGCCGTTTAAGGCGTCCTCCAGCCCGCCTCGGACCAGGGAACAGCAGTAGGACTGGAGGTGGGCGTCCGCCAGCAGGATATCTTTTTTTGTGCCGAACAGGCGAAACGGCACGGCGCCGGCGGCATAAATCAACTCCTCGGGGGTGTAGGTGCAGAAAAAGCCGACCACCGGCTTGTTTTCACGTTTTTTCATGAGAGCGGCGTATGCGTATGGATCATCGGCAACCGCTTTGATTTTTTGAAGTTCGTCCATTAAACCGCCTTGCGCTGGTATTTCTTTTTTTTTCGGGTTCAATACCCTTGGATCACATAACCCGACGCCTGCTTCCTGTCAAGAAAAAAGAACGATCGTTCGGTTTTTTTGAACCCTTAATTTTATATTTTAAAAGAAAGCCCAAGACGAAGCGCGTCCTTCGGATCCGTCTTTTGGGTGCGGCGGTTCATAAACGATATGACCTGGGCCGGCCTTATTTCAAATTTAAAACCTGGTCCTATGGGCCAGGTCAGAGTTCTTCGGCTCTG
>DYLE01000161.1 GCA_020722245.1 Desulfonema limicola | reverse complement strand
TCCTAACCCACTGACATCAAACGAAAATTTTTTTGGGACCATGAAGTTGGGTTAACGCATTATTCCTCCGCAGGGGAGGCACTCCATGAAAGCCGAGCAGATCTCCATTTTCCTGGAAAACAGAACCGGGCGGCTGTCGGAGGCGGCTGAAATCCTGACACAGGCCGGCGTCAATATTCGGGCGATTTCACTGGCTGACACCTCTGATTTCGAGGTGTTGAGGTTGATCGTCGATGACAATGCCGCGGCCGAACAGGCGCTTCGAAACAACCGGCTCACGGTGCGAAAAAGCGAGTTGGTCGCCGTGGAGGTGGAGGACCGGTCCGGCGGCCTTTACCGCATCCTCGACCTTCTTAAAAACGCCGACATCAATGTCGAATACATGGATGCGTTCATCAAACAGAGGGGGGACCGGGCGGTAATGATCTTCCGTTTCAATCAACCCGATGGAGCCATACGGGTGTTGACGGAAAACAACATCCCGGTGATCAGCCCGGACCGGCTGTATGCCCTTTAAGCTCCGGCCCAATACTTATACTTATCCCTTAATCGTTGACAGGCTCAAAGGATAGAATCTTTACCTCAAGCCCATCAGGAAGCTTCTCCGGCTTTTTGCCGGCCTGATCCATCAAAAAAGCGATGTCCCTGAACTCGAATTCCGCCTCAGCTCCTACCGCAATATAGCTGATGATATCTTTCTGCTCCGGCGTTCTCTCCACCGTCGGATCATTGACACACCATTTCCCGTTTACAAGAACCTCCCCGCAGGACCTGCAGTACCCGGTGACAACCACCTTTTTGACATCCACCTGTCCGATGTTCCGCACCTTGCCCTTGGCGTCGATCACAAAGGAATGATCCGAATCCTGCCTCAATATAAACTCCTGCTCCGAGACAACCAGCTCGGCCTGTTTTTTCTCAGTGCAGGAAACCATGCAGAGGCTCGCCCATACGCAACCCATGAGCACGATAAGCCGGACATAAGCCTTCATAACCCCCTCCTTTATTTGCAGAAAATTCCGTTTCACGCAAAATCTACCCTAAACTCAAATTTAATTTATCAAACATGATAACCCCTTGGATGTCAAGAAAAATTGCTCGTCGAAGGCTTGAAAGGCGTCCTACAAACTCATGCGGGGCCTTCATCTCAACGCCCCCGTCAAACCTCCATGGGCCGCTTTGTTTTTCAGCATGATTATAAAAGGATTTACCCCGACTGAAACTTTTTTCCTTGCCTTGCCTGTATTTATCATATAAACTACATATAAAAAATTTAATCGAATCAGGGTTTAATATTTTGCATGGCTGTTCTGAAAAGGGGGGGCAATGAAAAAAATCGGGATCATTTTCCTGTCCCTGCTTGGATTTCTGATCACTGTTTCGCCCGGGATCTGTAAAACCGAGAACCTGGTCTACAACGGCGGGTTTGAAGAAAAAAAATCCGAAAACCTGCCTACCGGATGGAATATCAAAATCTCTAGAGGGACCTCCACGGAGTTCCGGTTTGATGAAACGGAAAAACATAGCGGCAGCTATTCCTTTATGATCAACATAAAGCCTCCGGGAGGAAGCGCCACATTCTATAACGAAACCACTATCGACAATGTTAAACCGGGCAAAACTTATAGGCTGAGCGTATGGGTGAAAGCGAAAAATTTAGGGTTCAGCCCGAATTTTATCGCACCGGCGATTCGGTTCAACTTCAAACCGGAAAGGGTTGTTCCCGTTCCCACCATCGACCTGATGTCTGAAATGAAAGGGGCGGAGGGCTGGAAAAATCTCACCTTTATCACCATTGCGCCGCCCAACGGGCACAGCATCACGTTTAGTCTGCTGCTTACCAACGGAACCCTCTGGATCGACGACCTTGAAATCGTCGAGGTGGATACCCAGGAGTAGATTCAGACCAAAAGCTTCTGTTTCAAAGCCTCCTGGTTTTGGATGCTTACCCCTGCTTTCTGTAAGAGGTACTCAGCGGCCGAGCCGTAATTCTTCCTGATGTGATCCAGAAACGCAAGGATGCACTCCCGGGGAGCCGTCAGATAAGGGGCGATCCTCTCCGGGTCCAACCCATAGGAGGCCATCAGCTTAAATATCCGGGGAAGGAGCTCGGCGATATAGATATTCGACAACTGATGATCATCAACCACGGTCTCCTCCGGAACCCCCAGTAACAGCAGAATCAGGGCGGCGCAGCTGCCTGTACGGTCCTTTCCTCCGGTGCAGTGAAAAAGGATCGGCTCACCGTCCGATGCGGCCAGATGGTTGATCACCTCCCCCCATACCCCGCCGAACGTCTCCAGGTTGTCGATATAGCCGTTAACCATGAAGTCGGGCGTCAACCAGCTTGCATCCCCCTGTTTCAGGCGTTTTACCGCTTCCAGAAAATCAAACCCGCCATGGGTGACCGGAAGGTTTGTATATTCAATCTCCATTCCATCAGGAAGCCGGTCCGGCGCCGCCTTGGCTTCCTGCGAGGTGCGGAAATCATAGACCCGTTTTATCCCCATATGGCGGATCAGGTGATGATCGCTGTCGGTGAGCGCCGACAGCCCGTCGGAACGAAACACCCGTCCCCATCTCACGCGGCGGCCGTCCTTGGCGAGATATCCGCCGATGTCTCTGAAGTTCACCGCCCCTTGAAGCAAAACCCGCCGCTCCGCTGTCATTACCCGGTTGCCCGCCTTATCCACAAGATGATAATAATAGCGGACCGATGGATCGAGACCTGAGATCGTGAAGCAACCTTCTCTTGTATGTTCAACGGAAACCCTAACCGGATTTTCGTCGTTGGCCGCGTAAACAAACAGGGCCGGTATCCCCTCCCCTTGTGTCCAACAGACCTCCACCCGCTCGGGATCGAGCCGCCGGGCCTCGGCTTTAAAAGCTGACACGGATTTTAAATAATCATTCATATGACCGCAGCCTTCGTCGGCAAATCCGACCGAAACGCTTGTCCTTTTCAAAAACAAAAAATAAGATAGTTAATTTGATGAAGGACTATACCCTCAAAACGCCGTCCGGGCAAGGCAATTCCAGAGATGATCCGAACCGGGCATGCTCGATTTTGAGCTGGTTGCACATAAAATCAAAATGGGATAACATAAAACCAGTAAAAAAAACTCCGAAAACTCGAATCAAGGAAGGTTCATATGCCATCCAAAAAAATTTCCAACGATCCGCTTTCCCCGGAACACCTCCTTCAAAACCTGATACGGTTTGATACCACCAACCCGCCAGGCAACGAAAAGCCCTGCGTCGATTACATCAACAGCCTGCTCACGGACAGTGGGTTTACGACGAAAATTCTTGCAAAGCATGTGACGCGGCCCAACCTCATTGCGCGGCTGGAAGGCCAAAAAACAGCCCCGCCGCTTTTGATCTACGGTCATGTGGATGTGGTGACGGCCAAAGACCAGCCCTGGCAGCATCCTCCTTTTGAGGGGCGGATGGTGGACGGCTATATCTGGGGAAGGGGCGCCCTGGATATGAAGGGGGGGGTTGCCATGATGCTGGCGGCTTTTTTAAAGGCAAAGGCAAACGGCCTTGCCCCGGCCGGCGATATCCTCCTTGCGATCTTAAGCGACGAAGAAGCCGGGGGGGATGCCGGCGCACGGTACCTTGTGGAAAACCATGCCGAACAATTCGCCGGGGTTCGGTTTGCCATTGGTGAATTCGGCGGCTGCAGCATGCATTTCGGCAACAAAAAATTTTATCCCATTCAGGTATCGGAAAAACAGGTCTGTTGGATGCGGGCCACGGTCAGGGGGCCGGGCGGTCACGGCGCCATGCCCATTCAAGGAGGCGCTATGGCGAAACTGGGACGGCTGCTCACGCAGCTCGATCGAATTTCCCTTGCGCCGCACATCACCCCGATCCTTCGGCAGATGGTGGAAACCATTGCCGCGGCCATGCCGCTTCCAAACCGATGGATCCTGCAGCAACTGTTGAATCCCCGGTGGACGACCGCGGTTCTAAAACTGATCGGAGAGCGCGGAAAAAGCTTTCGGCCGCTTCTTTACCACACGGTCAGCCCCACCATTATCACGGGGGAGGATAAAATCAACGTGATCCCTTCCAAAATAAGCCTTCAGCTCGACGGCAGGCTGCTCCCCGGGTTTTCCCCTTCCGACTTTATCTCGGAACTCCGAAACGTCATCGACAAGGACGTGGAACTGGAGATTACGCACTATGACCCAGGCCCCTCCCGGCTGGACATGGGCATGTTCGATTTTCTGGCCGGTATTCTAAAGGAAGCCGATCCGGCAGGCATCCCTCTGCCCATGCTGCTGCCGGGGATCACCGACGGACGGTTCTTCTCCCGTCTCAACATCCAGACCTACGGGTTCACCCCGATGAACCTGTCACCGGATTTTAACTTTTTTACGACCATCCACGGCGCCGATGAACGGATCCCCGTTGATGCGATCCGGTTCGGCGCGGACGCCATCTACCGGGTTCTTGAAACATACGCCGGGGCGGCGGGATAAAAAAACCGATTTTCCCTTGACGGCATTGACTCTCATCTTTTAAAATCAAATCGTATGCTTAGTTATGAAACCCTCTGAAATCCTTAGACCGTCGTCTTCAAAAAAACCAATGAGCCCTAAAACTCAACATATCATGAAGGAGCTGCTGGAAAGCGCCGGCATTCGCATCAACGGAGACAGCCCCTGGGATATCCAGGTCCATAACGATCAGGTTTACGAAAGGGTGTTCTCGGGCGGCGCCCTTGCGGCCGGAGAGTCCTACATGGACGGATGGTGGGACTGCACGGCCCTGGATCAATTTTTTGACCGGGTTTTTCGGTCCAAACTGGAAAGAAAAATCAAAACCAGCTGGCGCATCATCTGGCACCTGCTGCGGGCCAGGCTCTTCAACCTGCAAAAAAAAAGCCGGGCCTATCAGGTGGGCGTCCAGCATTACGACGTCGGCAACGCGTTCTACCAGGCCATGCTGGACAAGCGGATGAACTACACCAGCGGATACTGGAAAAACGCAAACGACCTGGATAGCGCCCAGGAGGCGAAACTCGACCTGGTCTGCCGTAAAATCGGACTGGCACCCGGTATGACCGTGCTTGAGCTCGGCTGCGGCTGGGGATCCTTTGCCAAATATGCCGCTGAAACATACGGGGTCTCAGTGACCGGGGTGACCGTCTCCAGGGAGCAGGTGGAGCTGGGAAGGCGCCTGTGCAAGGGGCTTCCGGTGGACATTCGCTTAGAAGATTACCGGAACGTTTGCGGCAAATTCGACCGGGTCATCTCCATCGGCATCATGGAGCATGTGGGGTATAAAAACTACCGCTGTTACATGAAAAAAGTGGATGAGACGTTAAAGGATGACGGCATCGCCTTTATCCACACCATCGGCGGCAACTCCAGCATTCATATCGGCAACCCCTGGACCACCAAATACATCTTTCCCAACGGCATGTTCCCCTCCATCGCCCAGCTGGGAAAAGCCATGGAGGACCTGTTTGTCATGGAAGACTGGCACAACTTCGGTCCGGATTACGACAAGACCCTCATGGCCTGGTATGAACGGTTTGAAAAAAACTGGCCGCGGTTCAAGGACCAATACGGGGAACGGTTTCATCGCATGTGGCGTTTCTATCTGCTGACCTCGGC
>DYLE01000160.1 GCA_020722245.1 Desulfonema limicola | reverse complement strand
TGCCCGTTTCGGGCAGGTTTTTGTGCGCCGGGGGGTGCATCCCGACTGGGGAGGCATCTATTTTCTCCCCCGCATCGTGGGGTATGCCAAGGCCTGTGAGCTTATTTTTTCCGGAGAGGTGATCGGCGCCGAAGAGGCGTTTCGCCTGGGTATCTTAAACAAGCTGGTGCCCCAGTCGGACCTGGCGGAGGCCACCTGGGAAATGGCCGCGAGAATCGCGAAAAACGCGCCCATTCCCATCGCCTTTGCCAAAAGGGGGCTTCAGAATTTTCACAAATGGGACCTGGCCCAGGCCCTGGACTACGAGGCCTATGTTCTGTCCGTGACCATGAAGAGCGAGGATATCGTGGAAGGGTTTGCCGCTTTTCTGGAGAAAAGGGAGCCTCGGTTTAAAGGCCGGTAGCGTTTTTTGGGGGAAGCTCAAGGCCCTGATGATCGCCAGGGCGCGATTTCGGTTAGGGATAAACCGGCAGACGGTCTTCGGGGATAGCCGTGATCACCGGGTTTTGAGAGTCTTTTTCGGAGAGGATCGGAACGCAGTCCGGCCATTTGATGCCGATTTCCGGGTCATTCCAGAGGATCCCGTATTCGTCCCCGGGGGCATAGAGATCCGTGCATTTATAGATCACATCCGCAACCTCGCTTAACACGACAAACCCGTGGGCGAACCCTTCCGGGATGTAGATCTGTCTTTTGTTTTGCGCCGAAAGGTGCGCCCCCACCCACTGCCGGAAGGTGGGGGAGCCGCGCCGAATATCCACCGCCACGTCGAATATCTCTCCGGTCACCGTGTAGATCAGCTTCCCCTGGGGATGGTTGAGCTGGTAATGAAGCCCGCGCAGCACGTGTTTATGTGAGTGGGAGTGGTTGTCCTGGACAAAAGCCTTTTTGATCCCGGCTTGCACATACTTTTCCCGGTGGTAGGTTTCCATGAAAAATCCCCGGTTGTCTTCAAACCGCTGGGGTTCGATCTGAAGCACTCCGGGAATCCTCGTCGGAATGATATCTAAAACCATTTGGCGATTTCCGTTCGTTTGATCTGTGAGATTTCGTAAAGGTACTGCCCATAGTCGTTGTTTTTCATATCGGATGCGATGTCTCTCAGGTCCTGGCCGCCGATGTAGCCGAGGCGGTAGGCGATCTCCTCGATGCAGGCGATCTTGACCCCCTGCCGGTTCTGAACGGATTGGACGTAGCTGGCCGCCTGCTGCATGGATTCATGGGTGCCCATGTCCAGCCAGGCAAAGCCCCTTCCGAGGATCTTCACCCGCAGCCTTTTACGGCGAAGGTATTCCCTGTTCACGTCGGTGATCTCCAGCTCCCCGCGGTGCGACGGGGTAAGATGGGAGGCGATTTCCACCACCTCGTTGGTGTAGATGTAGAGGCCGGCCACCGCGTAGTTGGATTTGGGGAGCTGAGGCTTTTCTTCGATGCCGATGACGTTTCCGTTCTCGTCAAACTCCACCACGCCGTAGCGTTTGGGATCCTGAACCCGGTATCCGAACACCACCCCGCCGGTATTGGCGGCAAAGGCGTTCTTTAAGATCCCTGAAAGGTTGTTGCCGTGGAACAGGTTGTCCCCCAGGATCAGACAGACGGGATCGCCGCCGATAAAATCTTTTCCGATGACAAAGGCCTGGGCGATCCCCTCGGGCCGCGGCTGCTCCATGTAGGAGAAGGAGAGCCCGAGCCATGATCCGTCGCCCAGAAGCGCCTTGAAGTTGGGAAGATCCTGGGGGGTGGAGATGATCAGGATCTCCCGAATGCCGCCCAGCATCAGCACGGCCAGGGGGTAGTAGATCATGGGCTTGTCATAGACCGGGAGCAGCTGCTTGCTGGTCACCCGGGTCAGGGGGTAGAGCCGGGTTCCCGAGCCGCCGGCAAGTATAATTCCTTTCATGGTGACATCCTTGCTTAAACGAGGTTATCCATACTGGCGTTTGATCCATGACCGGTATTCTCCGGTGATGACCCGGTTGACCCAGTCCCGGTGATCGATATACCAGGAGACGGTATCATAAAGCCCCTTATCCAGGGGGGTGATCGGGCTCCAGCCCAGCTCGGCCTTCAGTTTTGAGGCGTCGATGGCATATCGCCGGTCATGGCCGGGCCGGTCCTTGACCAAGGTGATCAGCTTCCTTCGTGATCCGTTGAATCCAGGGACCTGCTTCTGGTCGATGATGTCGCAGATCTTTTCCACCAGCTCGATGTTTTTCATTTCGCAGTTTCCGCCGATGTTATAGGTTTCACCGGTTTTTCCGCGCTGAAGGATTTCCCACACGGCGCTGCAGTGATCAATGACATACAGCCAGTCCCTCACATTCCCGCCGTCGCCGTAAACCGGCAGGGGCTTTCCCTCCAGGGCGTTTAAAATCATCAGAGGGATCAGCTTTTCCGGAAACTGGAAAGGGCCGTAGTTGTTGGAACAGTTGGAGATGGTCACCGGCAGGCCGTAGGTCCTGTGATAGGCCCGCACCAGATGGTCTGAGGAGGCCTTGGACGCCGAATAGGGGCTGCTCGGGTCATAGGGGGTTTTTTCCGTGAAATAACCCGTGTCGCCCAGGCTGCCGTAAACCTCGTCCGTGCTGATATGATGGAATCTAACAATCCGGTCCATGCGCTTTTTCGCGGTTTCCAGCAGGGTGAAGGTCCCGACGATGTTGGTCTGAATAAAGGCGTCCGGGGAGACGATGGAGCGGTCCACATGGGATTCCGCGGCAAAATGGCAGACCGTATCGATGCCGTGATCATCAAAGATTTTTTCGATCGCGGCCTGATCGCAAATGTCTGCCTTAATGAATCGGTACCTGCCGGGGAATTTTTTTTCCATATCGGAGAGGTTTTCCGGGTTGCCCGCGTAGGTGAGGGCATCGACATTGGTGATCTGGCCGGTGAAAGCGGGGGTGTTTAACAGGTATCGGATGAAATTGGTGCCGATAAACCCGCTGCCTCCGGTGACAAGGATGTTCATGGGCGCCTCTTTAGGGGTTCTGTTTTGGTTTTGCATTCCTGAATCAGGCGGTCTTTGTATTTTCGGACGAACCGATCCAAATCGTCCGGCCATGGCTTCATCCGGTTCAACCCTTCGGCTGTAAGCCGGCTGTTTTCTAGAATGGAGTTTTTCGGCCGGACGGCGCGGGTCGGGTATTCATCCGTGCGACAGGGCCTGAGATCGCAGGAGATTTCCATTTTTTCAAGAAACCGTTTTGCCAGCTCATACCAGGTGCAATACCCCTCTGAGGAGGCGTGATAGATGCCTTCGGCCCTGTTTTGAATCAGGTGTCTGATCTGAAGCGCCAGGCGGTGCGCCCAGGTGGGGGAGCCGTACTGATCGTTGACGATTTTCAAGGTTTGCCGGTTGCCTGCCAAGGCCCTGGCAAGGATGGTTTTTAAGAAATTTTTTCCATAAAATCCATAGAGCCAGGCTGTCCGAAGGATGATGAAACTCCCGGCATACTTCAAAACCGCCTGTTCCCCCTCAAACTTGGTCCGGCCGTAATGGGAAAGCGGATTCGGCCGATCGGCTTCCTTATAGGGGTTTGGGACTGGTTTTTTGCCGTCAAAGACATAGTCCGTGGAGATATGAACAAGCCGGGCTTTGTATCGGGCGGCGCACAAGGCAAGGTTGTCCGGCCCGTTGACGTTGACCTGCCGGGCGGATTCCCTGTTGGTTTCACAGTCATCCACCTGAGTAAAGGCCGCGCAGTTTACGATCACCTCGGGCCGGTGGTGTTTAATGTAGGCATCCACCCCTGCCGGATCGGTGATATCCAAATCCTCGATATCCACAGCAGTCACTCGGTGATCCGGTTTAAGAACAGCCCTGCACTCCCTGCCGAGCTGTCCGTTTCCGCCGGTAATCAGTATTCTCATCTCAAATCAGATCCGTTGATGAATCGGGAAAATGCATAATGCCGGTTTAATGGTTTATGCGGATGCTACAAAAAAAATGATATGAAAACAATCAGAAATTGTCGGCAGCACCTGGATTCCTGGTATAAGGGTATTGACAGCAGCCATGCGGATGATAAGGTAAAACAAATTTTATCAACCCCTGCCGATGGTTTGGAATGGAGAGAAAAGAGGCCGCGATTCATTACAGAGAAATCACGCTTGCGCTGCTGTCCGGGCTTTTGCTGACCGCCGGGTTCCCGCCTGTGGGGGCATGGCCTGCGGCCTGGGTCGCCGTGGTTTTTCTGCTTTTTGCCATCCGGGGTCATTTTGCGTTACACGGGTTTTATCTCGGGCTGATTTCAGGTTGTGTTCATTTTGTCACCCTTCTTTACTGGCTGATCGGGACCATGCACACCTATGGATTTCTGCCGCTTTGGCTGAGCGGCTTGATCCTTTTTCTGTTGGCCTTTTATCTTTCTCTCTACCTGGGGGGCTTTGCAGCAGCGCTGGCCGGCCTCTGTTCCAGCCCGTTTTCAGCCCTGGTGATGGCGCCGGTTTTCTGGGTTGGCGCGGAATACCTTCGCTCCTTTTTGTTTTCCGGATTTCCATGGGGGCTGATCGGGTATAGTCAATATAACCACCTGCATTTAATACAGATTGCAGATTTATGGGGCATACATGGGGTTTCCTTTCTGGTTGTTTTTGCAAACAGCGTGATTTTTTTCTGGCTGGCCCGGCAAATGCGGTGTGAATGGCAGGGCCGGCAGATCGGAAAAGCCCTGGTCTGGGTTTCGGTTTTGGCGCTGGCGGCCGTCCTCTTCATCACCCTGATCTACGGGAAAATCCGGATCAATTCCATTGACCGGATGGTTTCACAGGGGGAATCCGTGAAGGTTGCGGTGATACAGGGGAATATCCCCCAGCCTGAAAAATGGGATGAGCGGTTTCAGGAGGATACCCTTGAAAAATATTTGAGGATGTCCCAAACGGCCTGTCACGCCGGTCCGGATCTGGTGGTGTGGCCTGAGACCGCCGCCCCTTTTTATTTTGAATATGACGCGGCCATGACGGAGCGGGTGATCCGGGCGGTTCGCGGCATGGAATGCGCGTTTTTGATCGGCGCTCCAGCGGTGGCGCTTCAGGAGGAAGAGGTTTTTTACTACAACAGCGCCTATCTGCTGGGGCCGGACGGAAATATTCAGGGCCGGTACGACAAGGTGCATCTGGTGCCGTTCGGCGAGTATGTGCCGTTAAAAAAATGGCTGCCGTTTATTCATAAAATGGTCGCCCAGGTCGGCGAGTTTCAGACCGGCGTTCCGGGAAGCATCCTGAAATGGGAAAGGGCGGGGTTGGGCGTTGCGGTCTGCTATGAGGTGATTTTTCCGGCGCTTTGCGCGGCGATGGTTTACAACCATGCGGGCCTTCTGGTCAATATCACAAACGACGCCTGGTTCGGAAAGACCGGCGCGCCGTATCAGCATTTTTCCATGGCGGTTTTTCGCGCCGTTGAAAACCGCCGTTCCCTGGTCAGGGCCGCAAACACCGGAATTTCCGGTTTTATTGATCCGGCGGGCCGGATCCTGGAGACCACCGGGCTTTTTAAGGAAGCCGCTATAACCCGCGATGTGCCTGTGGTTCGCAACATGACCAGTTTTTACACCCGCCGGGGGAAGCTGTTCGCCCTGGCTTGTTTTGTTGCAAGTTTTGTTTTTATTGTGATAAGAATTGTGAGGATTCGATTTAAAAGCAACCTATAAAAGCACAACCCTTTACGGGAGACTGAAATATGAGCGTTGAGATCAAACAAACCATTCGAGGGCTTTATGAAAAGCTTCAGGGCTTAAAGGAGTTTCTTTGACATCCCTGGAAAGGAGAAACGGCTGG
>DYLE01000159.1 GCA_020722245.1 Desulfonema limicola | reverse complement strand
AACAAGGATTATGTCCGTTACAAAAATATATCAACCCGTCCGAAAAACCGGACAAATCTATTTATTGCTAACAGCCCGTTTCATATTATCTAAAATGTTACCAAAATTCATATGACGGCATATACGGAAAAAGGTCCGCATGGAAGACCGGCAATCTCTTCTGGTAATAATAGGAGCCACGGAAGAAGGCAAAAAAGAACCGATCACACGGGAGAGGGGATGAGAGAAAGCGGGCTGTTCTGAAAACAGACAGGAGAACACCAATGACGCTCAAAACAAGGAGGTATTTTATTTTGATCCTTGTATTTGCTTTGCAGGTTCCCCTGGATGCGAAAGCCGATCTAAGCCGCATTCATCCTTCAGAGGCCTGTCAGATGTTAAGCGGCATCGGGTTGTCCACCCTGGGGTGGCGGACCTATTATGACAATGAAAGCGGATGTTCGAGCCGGCTGAAATCTATAGGTTCTGGGAACCCTTTCAAAAATTCGATTTCATACTATGTGGATGGAAACGGGCAAACCGTAGAGCAGCTCAGGTTGATCGTCAGCGTTTTAAATGCGAATGAATGGGAAATCGCGCATGCGGAGTTTCAAAACGCCGCGGAGACGCTGATTATGAAAATCACCTCAAGGCCGGCGCCGGCATCCATATCCCGTGCAATTGAAAGCGGAATCGACCTGGTCACAAAAATCGACGGGGTTTTTGTCGAGCTGACGCGGAAAGAATGGGTGATGAACACGGACTGGGAATCCCGTCGATGCTATGAAATCCAGCTGGTGATCCATTAAGATTTTTCGGATGAAATGTGATTAAGGGAATAGGTCTGGATGGCGGTTGACCTTCGCTTTTCAACAAACCCAGCTGCAGGGAGGGCAGAGATATTCATTTATTCATGACCGTCCCTCTTTTTTATTTTCTGATGATCGGAATCATTCTGGGGCTATCCGCCGGGCTCGCGCCGGGACCGCTTCTGGCGCTGGTCATTTCCGAGACGCTATCCCATGATATCAAGGCCGGCGTGAAGGTCGCCATCGCCCCCCTCATTACCGATGTTTTGCTGATCCTGCTGACTTTTTTCATCCTGACCAGGCTGTCCGCCTTTCATACCCTCCTGGGCATCATTTCCTTGACGGGCGGATGCGTTATCCTGTTTATGGGCTGGGAGGCCCTGCGCTCCAAAGGATTTAAACCCGATGTTCAAATACGCCCGCCGGCATCCCTGACCAAAGGGATTTTGGCCAATGCGTTGAATCCGCATCCGTATCTGTTCTGGTTCAGCGTCGGCGCCCCCATGATGATCAAGGCCCTTCAGGTAAACCTCCTCACCCTGACGGCGTTTATCGGCGGTTTTTATACCATGCTGGTAGGGTCCAAAATCCTGATCGCCTTTCTGGTGGGCCGATCCAAATCCTTCTTGAGCGGCGGGGCGTATGTTTATGCGCTGCGCTTCTTTGGACTGGTGCTGTGTATTTTTTCGATTTTTCTTTTTTGCGATGGACTCAAACTCCTCGGCTGGGCGTAACCCGTGATAGCAAAACTAACGGCTTTCAAAAAATTTTGGTTTTTCCGGCCGGCCAAATAAAAGATTTAAGCACGGGGATTTTAAAGGGCACGAAAAAGAATTTTCATTTTTTTCTTTGAGTTCTCTATGGTAAAAATAAGAGCAATCCTTAAGAAGCTATCTATCCTGCTTTGCAGTATTTTTGCAGTAAGTAAATTATTGATTTTTTTTAATATTTTTACCATAGGGAAAGAAGGTAGAAGGTAGAAGGTAGAAGGTAGTAGGTAGAAGGCGGAAGGTGGAAGGCTGACTGTTTTTCTCTGTGTGCTTTGTGCTCTCTGTGGTTCATTTGTTCATTCTTCAAACCGGAAACTATAAGTTCCCTGGAAGGATCAGGGCGCAATAAATCGGTTTCTGTTTTTCAAAAGGTGCGAGACATGGCGGATTTGAGCCTCGCGGAATGGCTGGCGCGGATCCACAACGATCGGCGCTTCAAGGAAAACGCAAGGTCCATCACCCATATTCCCGCTTCCCCGGGGTGTTTTGCCCCGTATCCGGAATGGGTGAACCCGGGCCTTTGCGCGGTCCTTGAGCGGCGCGGCATAACCCGGCTTTACAGCCATCAGGCCCGGGCGGTTGAGCTCATCGTCCAGGGGAGGGATGTGGTGCTCGTGACCCCCACGGCCAGCGGCAAGACCCTGTGCTACAACCTTCCGGTTCTTCAGAAGATCCTGGAAGAACCCGAAACCCGCGCCATGTACCTTTTTCCCACCAAGGCCCTGGCCAACGATCAGATGAATGATCTGCACGGCCTGATCAGCGACCTCAAGGCGGACATCAAGACCTTCACCTATGACGGCGACACCCCCGACGATGCGAGACAAGCCATTCGCAAGCAGGCGCACGTGGTGGTGACCAATCCGGACATGCTGCATACCGGCATCCTGCCCCACCACACCAAATGGCAGAAGCTTTTTGCCAACTTAAAGTACGTGGTGGTGGACGAGCTTCACGTGTACCGCGGGGTGTTCGGCAGCCATCTGACCAATGTGTTCCGCCGGTTAAAAAGGGTCTGCCGCTTCTACGGGCAGGACCCGGTATTTGTCTGCTGCTCGGCCACGGTGGCCAATCCCAGGGAACATGCGGAAAACCTGCTGGAGCGGGAGGTCGTCCTGATTGAGGAGAGCGGAGCGCCCAGGGCTGAAAAAACCTTCATCCTCTACAACCCGCCCATGGTCAACCGGGAGCTGGGCATTCGCCAGTCGGCGCTCACCCCTGCCCGCCAGATCGCCGCCAGCCTCATCGAAAACAAAATTCAGACCATTGTGTTCACCACCAGCAGGCTCAATGTGGAGGTGCTCACCAGGTACCTCAAGGACGTTTTCCGCTCCAAAATCCCTTCCCATGATCATTATGTGACCGGCTACCGGGGAGGCTACCTTCCCCTGCTTCGGCGCGACATTGAGAAGGGCTTAAGGGACCGCAGCGTCATGGGGGTGGTCAGCACCAATGCCTTGGAACTGGGGATCGACATCGGCGACATGGAGGCCTGCATCATGGCGGGCTATCCCGGCTCCATCGCCAGCACCTGGCAGCAGGCGGGAAGGGCCGGCCGTCGTGCGGGAAAAAGCCTGGCGGTGCTCATCGCCAAGAGCAATCCCATGGACCAGTTCATCGTCGAAAACCCGGAGTATTTCCTGACCCGCTCCCCCGAACACTGCCGGGTGAACCCGGACAACCTTTTGATCCTGCTCCAGCATATCAAGAGCGCCGCCTTTGAGCTGCCTTTTGAGGAAGGGGAGCGGTTCGGCAAGGAAAACCTGGTTGAACTGCTGACCTACCTGGAGGAAAAAGGCGTGCTTCATCGGGTGGGGCAGCGCTGGCACTGGGCGGCCGAAAGCTATCCCGCGGACGAGGTGAGCTTAAGATCCGTCAACCCGGAAAACGTCGTGGTGGTGGATACCACCGATACCGGCAATCACAAGGTCATCGCCGAGGTGGACTGGGACAGCGCCTTCACTACCGTCCATGACGAGGCCATATACATGGTGGAGTCCCAGCAGTACCATGTGGACAAGCTCGACCTGGAACGCAAAAAGGCCTATGTGAGAAAGGTGGATGTGGACTACTACACCGACGCCATGACCTACACCCATGTCCGGGCGCTGGATGATTTCGACAAAAAGGTAAAAGGGCGCATCATCGTCGAGCACGGCGAGGTTCAGGTGTCGCGCAAGGTGGTGGGGTACAAGAAAATCAAGTTTTATACATCGGAAAACGTGGGCTACGGCGACGTCAACCTTCCCCAGAAGGACCTGCACACCACCAGCTACTGGTTTACCCTTCCCTGGGACCTGCTGGACAGCCTGCCGCTGACCCGGGAAGAGATCATCGACGGCCTTTCCGGGCTTGCCTATTGCCTGCACCATATCTGCGCCATGACGGTGATGTCGGATATCCGCGACATGGACCGGTGTATCGGCGACAAGAGCGGTGAATGGTTTGTGCGTTACGGCAGGGACCGGCGGGTCATCACCGAGGCGCCGGGCGGCCCCGCAGCCGTCATGGAAAACGCCTATGACCCCACGGTCTTTATTTTTGATGCCTACCCCGGCGGCATCGGCTTTTCAGAAATGCTGTTTGAACGGCATGACGCATTGATCAAGGCCTCGCACGCGGTGATCTCCTCCTGCCCCTGCGACCACGGATGCCCCATGTGCGTGGGGCCGGTGCTTGAGGTGGGTCCCGCGTCCAAGCGCGCCGCCTTGCAGATCCTTGATCTGATGGTGGGGCCATGAACCTTAAGGACAGGCTCCACCGCCTCACCGGCGAGTCCGCAAAAATTTTTTCGACGGATTCCAGACAGGATAAAATCAGCGAGCTGCGCAGAAAAATCGATAAGATCATGGACCGCCGGGAGCGCCTGGTTTCCGTCCATCCGCCTCAGATAAAAAAAACCGCTGTTTCCCTGGAAAGCGTGATTCCCGGAACAGAGGTGGAAACCCCTCTGGGGCGATTTTTTTTGTCGCGCAGCGTTGTTTCATCCATGGATTTTCATGGCCGTTTACGGGTAGGTGATCTTGCCTGCGCCGGCATGAAGGCCGCGGCCCTGCTTTCCGGATGTGATAAGATTGCGGGCTTCTCCATTGAGGACGGCCTGTTTTTGGACACGGAAACCACCGGCCTTTCCGGCGGCACCGGGACCTTCCCCTTCCTTATCGGCCTGGGATGGTTTGAAAACAAGGGCCTTGTCACCTGCCAGCTTTTTGCGCGGGACTTTTCCGAGGAACCGGCCATGCTGGCGTATTTATGCGAACTTGCATCCAAGCGCCGGTTTCTGGTCTCCTTCAATGGAAAGGCCTATGACCTGAACCTGCTTGCAGCGCGGTTTATCCTGAACCGCTCCAAAGATATTTTTTCAGGCATGCCGCATATCGACCTGCTTCATCCCAGCCGAAGGATCTATTCCCACCGCCTGGAAAACACGCGGCTTGTGACCTTAGAGGAAGCGGTGCAGGGGGTCAGACGAACAGATGATGTTCCCGGTCATGAGATCCCTCAGCGGTATTTTGATTGGCTGAGAAGGCGCGACGCCGGACCCCTGGAACCGGTGTTCCAACACAACCGGATGGATGTGATCTCCCTGGCCTCCCTGTTAAAACACATGACAGACCTGGTGGAGAAGGCGCCTGATTCCACCGACGCCCATCCCGCCGACCTTCTGGCTGCGGCCCGGCTGCATCAGGAGCGCGGCGACCTTGAAACCGCCCGGCGGTTTTATGAATTTCTTGCCTGTTCTGAAAAGGCCGAAATCGCATATGCTGCAAAGCGGGCATTATCCCTGATTTATAAAAGGGCCGGTCAATGGAAGAACGCGGTATCCCTCTGGAAGGAGATGGTCGCATCAGACCCTTATGATCAATTCGCGGTGGAAGAGCTTGCCAAATGGTATGAGCATCAGGCGCGGGAGTTTAGCCCGGCCGTTGAAATCGTGCAAAGGCTTCTTGCCGGGAGCAGGCCCTTGGATGCGCCGGAGCGCCTGGCCATGGAGCATCGGCTGCGCCGCCTCCGATCCGCCGCCGGGAAGGGAGAAAAAAGCAGAAGTTAAGTTAAGATGCTGCTGCCGTAAAAACTCGAGATTGGATGGCAAAGTAAAAACTACAAGATCAAGGCGCCGCAAATCCCGAAATATGGAGCGCAACGCAGATATTGGAGTTCCAAAGAACCAGCAATAATTCAGTCATAATTTAATATACACTTTTACTTGAATGAGAACTCAAG
>DYLE01000158.1 GCA_020722245.1 Desulfonema limicola | reverse complement strand
TTCGGCTTTTACAAGAATGGCGCTTCGTGAGGCGCTTGCCCGCCACACCCTCAAGCAATTGGAGCGCAAGCATCGCCAAGGGTACCAAAAGCGACCGGTTTCCTCGGATGAGTTTTCTGTTTGGGAAACCGAGCAGGCCTGGGGGGTGTTTGGCAAGGCGGCCTCTGGCTTTGAACGTTGCGCGCCTGAGACAACAACCTCGGGAAAGAAAGTCGCGCTGGGAATACCCTGAAATACGCCAAACCTGAACAAAGAGACGAATGAATAAAACCTACGTTCATGGCTATGATGATCGAGAGAACCGGCGGCTATGTGACCAGGCCTCCACCCTGGCGGAGCTGCTTCACTCCGATACCTCCTATCCGGCGGGAAGCCGCGTTCTGGAGGCCGGGTGCGGGGTCGGGGCGCAGACCGTCACCCTGGCGGCTAACAGCCCGGATGCCTTATTTACCTGCGTGGATATCTCCGAGGCCTCCATCTTCCAGGCCGGGAGGGCTGTCGAAAGCGCCGGTCTGACCAACGTCCGATTTGAACAGGCGGACATTTTCAACCTGCCTTTTGCCCCGGATGCTTTTGATCATATTTTTGTCTGTTTTGTCCTGGAGCATCTTCCCCGGCCCGTTGAGGCGCTGAATGCATTGAAGAATCTTTTGAAGAAAGGCGGCACGATTACGGTCATCGAAGGGGATCATGGCTCGGCCTATTTTTATCCCGACAGCGAAGCCGCGCGCCGAGCGATTCAATGCCTGGTGGAGCTGCAACGCCGGGCCGGCGGCAACGCCATGATCGGCAGGCAACTCTATCCGCTGTTGCAGCAGGCAGGCTTTGAGTCGGTTCGCGTATCCCCTCGAATGGTTTATGTGGATGCCGGTAAACCTGAACTGGTCGAAGGGTTTACCAAAAAGACCTTCACGGCCATGACCGAAGGGATTCGGGAATCCGCGATTCTTGCAGGAATCATTGAACCGGACGCTTTTGAACGGGGGATCAGGGATTTATACCGGACAACGGAAGCCGACGGGGTGTTCTGTTACACCTTTTTCAAAGGTGTCGGCGTCAAATGACCATGGAACCAAGCGTTGGCGGATGCGGGCTAGGCCACGGTGATGTCCTTGTCTGTGTAAACCTCCTGAATGGCGTTTAATAGCGCGATGCCTTCCTTCATGGGCTTTTGAAACGCCTTGCGCCCTGAAATCACGCCCATGCCTCCGGCCCGTTTATTGATCACCGCCGTTCGAACGGCCTGAGCCAGATCGTTTTTTCCCGAAGCCCCGCCCGAGTTGATGAGCCCGGCCCGGCCCATGTAGCAGTTGATCACCTGGTAGCGGGTCAGATCAATGGGGTGATCGGAGCAGAGCTCGGAATACATTTTTTCGTGGGTTTTGCCGAATTTCAGGGCCTCGAACCCGCCGTTGGTCTCCGGCTGTTTCTGCTTGACCATGTCGGCCTGAATGGTGACCGCCAGGTGGTTGGCCTGGCCGGTGAGGTCTGCGGCCAGGTGGTAATCCGCGTCCTTGGTGGTGAAGCTTTCATTGCGCAGGTAGGCCCAGAGGATGGTGGCAAGCCCCAGTTCATGGGCGTAGCTGAAGGATTCGGCGATTTCCTGAATCTGGCGGTTGCTTTCGGGGGAGCCGAAGTAAATGGTGGCTCCCACGGCCACAGCGCCCATGTCATAGGCCTGATCGATGCTTCCGAACAGAATCTGGTCATAGGTGTTGGGGTAGGTGAGAAGCTCGTTGTGGTTAAATTTTACAATAAACGGTATCCTGTGGGCGTATTTTCGCGCCATCGCCCCCATCACCCCGAGCGTGGACGCCACGCCGTTGCAGCCGCCCTCCATGGCCAGCCGGATGATGTTTTCCGGGTCAAAATACTGCGGGTTGGGCGCGAAGGAGGCGCCTGCCGTGTGCTCCACCCCTTGATCCACCGGCAGAATGGAGACATAGCCGGTTCCCCCCAGGCGGCCGTGGTTGAACAGGGCCTGAAGGTTTCGCATGACCCGGATGGACCGGTCGCTTTGGGCGACGATCCGGTCCACGAAATCCGGACCCGGCAGATGAAGCAAATCCGCGGAAACGGTTCGGCACTGATGGGACAGAAGGCTTTCGGCTTCTTTGCCCAGCAAATCCACAATTTTTGGGTTCATGGGATCCTCCTTCGGGGTTTGTTGGTTTTCGCGCGGTGACGGATAACGTGTTATTAATAGGCACAGGGCAAAGATTTTCGCAAACAAAAACAAAGAGGCCTTGTTGCAGTT
This sequence comes from Desulfonema limicola, assembly GCA_020722245.1. Lineage (GTDB taxonomy): Bacteria > Desulfobacterota > Desulfobacteria > Desulfobacterales > Desulfosalsimonadaceae > DYLE01. The sequence goes on along the minus strand of DYLE01000158.1, from coordinate 3,543 downwards.
TAGGCGCAGCCTGGTTTTACCCATAAAAAAAATGACAGGCGGCGAAAAAAAATGTAGAGTAGGCCGTAAAAGGGTTTAAAGAAAACATGTCGTATCAGACAAAAGGAGGGGCCATGCCGTATTTTGAGATCAGGACCAACCTGGAAATGGATGAAAAAAAGGCGATCGCGCTTGCCAAACAGGCCTCCGCGCAGGTCTCTATCCTGCTGGGAAAGCCGGAGCGGTATATCATGATCAGCATCCTCAAGGGGGTCCCCATGCTTTTTGACGGAAGCCCGGCGCCTGCAGCGTATGTCACCTTAAAAAGTATCGGGCTTGCGCCTGAGGCCTGCCAGGGGCTTTCAAAGGAAATCTGCGCTTTTATCGAAAAACAGCTTGGGGTTTCCGCGGACCGGACCTATATCGATTTTGCGGATATCCACCCAAGAATGTTCGGCTGGAACAGCTCCACGTTTTAGGGCTTTTACACACGGTTTTGAATAAAAGGGCTGCCGCGGTGAAGATAAAATCCATTGAAAAAATAACGGACTTTTTGCATCTGAACATGTTTAACATCAGCTATACCGACCGGGAGGGTCATGAGAAAACCTGGCGGCTGGCCTCAAGGAACCCCAGCCCCAAATGCGTTTCCGGCCGGTTTGATATTCCCGATGCGGTGATTATCGTGGCGTTTCACATCGGCCGGAACCAGCTCGTGATCATTCGGGAATTCCGGGTGAGCCTGGGAGGGTATCAGTACGGGTTTCCCGCAGGTCTTGTGGATCCGGGTGAAACGGTGGAGGCGGCGGCATGCAGGGAGTTAAAGGAGGAGACCGGCTTGGATTTGGTGCGCCCGATTCGGGTCAGCCCGCCGATCTATTCCTCTTCGGGAATGACCGATGAATCCGTGGCCATGGCCTACGTCGAATGCACCGGTGCGCCGTCGCGCGACGGAAACGAGGGTTCTGAGGATATTGAGGCGTTGTTTGTCTCGCCTTTGGAGGCACAGGCGATCTGCGAAGACGCCGGCCTTAAGGTCGACGCGAAAACCTGGTTGGTGCTTTGCGTTTACGCGGCCACGGGCCGGGTGGTATGCTAAAAGTTTTTGCTTAAAAAAACCAGGCTTTCCACATGCCGGGTCTGCGGAAAGAAATCATAGGGCGTGATGCGCCGGATGGCATATCCTGCGGCCGCAAGCCCTTCAAGGTCCCTTCGAAGGGTGCCTGCGCTGCATGACATGTAGGCGATCCGGTGCGGGCCATACCCGTTTGCGATCCATTGCAGCACCTCGGGTTCAAGCCCGGTGCGCGGCGGATTGACGTAAAGCAGCTTAAGTCCGGATCGATCCACTGATTTTTTTTGAATCCAGGCGGAAATCTGGGGAATGCGGTCCTGGCACCGGCCCCGAAGCACGGCGGCCTCCGGAGCGTTATGTGTGGCGCATTCCACCGCCTCCGCCTCCAGCTCCACCCCCATGGCGGCGGAGCCGCGGCGCGTCCACCGCACCAGCCCCTCTCCGATGCCGCAATAGAAATCGATGAGGATATCCTGTGACCCGGGCGATAGATAGGTCTCCGTCGAATCCAGCGCCCGTTCATGAAGGGAAGGAATCAGCTGTTGGAACGACCGGGGGCCGTACTCCAGGCCGTTTGGAGTTTTGGACCTGGGCTTTCCATAAACCAGATGCCAGTCGTTTTTGGAAAACACCCTGCGGCCGGCGCAGGGATGCAGGTGCAGCCATACCCCTTCGATCCCGATGCGTTTTAAGCGGTCCTTGAACGCATCGTCAAGCCATGACATTTCGGGCATTCCCTTTGTTTTTAAAACCAGGGTGACCTGGGCTCCGGCGTCAACAAAATAGACCAGCGGAAAGGCTTCGCCTGGCGGCAGGTTTTTTGAAAACAGGGCTACGGCTTCACGCCCCTGCTCGGTATGAACCGGGCAGTCATGGATGGGGATCACCCTTTTGCCCAGGATCAGCCCGAAGCGCCAGCCGGCCGGTTCGCATGCGCAGGACAGGCAGATGCGCCGGCGGTAGTTGAACCGCTCCTGCGGCGCTACTGTTTGAATGGCGTCAAACCGGTCAGCCCAGGGGGAAAGCCGGCTTTTGAGCCAATTTTCCTTCTGGGCCAAGCTTTCTTCCGGGGAAAAATGTTTATGGGAGCAACCCGGGCAGGCCGGAGGACAGCCGCTCACGGGATCAGGTGGGCCGGGCTTTTGTTTAGGGGAGGCTCCCTGAAGCATCTGCGGAGCCCTCTGGATATTTTTTGGGAAGAGGGCGGATATTTTTTTTGGGTTTCTGATCCGCCTGAGATTTTATCGGCAGGATCAGGGTGAAGGTCGATCCGATTCCCTCCCGGCTTTCATACACGATGCTTCCGCCGTGGGCCTCCATGATTTTTTTGGTGATGGAAAGCCCCAGCCCGGTGCTGGTTTCTCCGGCGGTGGGCTGAATGCTCAGCCGGTGGAATTCATTGAAAAGCAGAGGCTGTTCGCTTTCAGGGATTCCCGGTCCCTCATCTTGGACGCTGAATTTCACCTGGTCGCTGTCCCTGGTCAGTCTCAGGTATACCTGCGATCCATAAGGGGCGAACTTGATGGCGTTGGAGATGAGGTTGTCTACCGCCTGTCCTATGCGCTGGGGATCAAAAGGAATCGATGGAATATTTTCCATCTGATGATGGATGGTGATGTTTTTCTGCTGGGCATGCAGGCTGTTTTGCTGGATCCGTTCCTGCACCAGTTTTTTCAGGGAGCCGAACTTTTTGGACAGCTCCAGTTTTCCGCTTTCAATCAGGGAGATGTCCAGAAGGTCGTTTAACATGGCCAGCATGTTCCGGCTGGTGGAGTGGATGATGGTTAAAAATTCTTTCTGATCCTCGGTGAAGGCCGTTGAATCCTTGAGAAGCAGTTCGCTGAAGCCCCTGATGGAGATGATCGGGTTTCTCAGATCATGGGCCGCGATGCCGATAAACTTGTTTTTTATCTGGTTCAGGTTGAAAAATTCCTGTTGCTTTTCTCTAAGCGATTGTTCCAGCTTGAATATCCGCGCGGCCACCGCTATGCGGGCGACCAGCTCGGCCTCGTCGATGGGTTTTATGAGGTAGTCGTCCGCTCCGGCCTTCAGCCCCTCGATGATGTCTTTTTTGGATTTTTTTTCGGTGACCAGGATGATGTACACATACCTGCCGAAATCATGCGCGCGGATCGCCCGGCACAGCTCGGAGCCGTCCATTTCAGGCATGATCCAGTCGGTGATCACCACCGATGCGCGGCAATCCTGAAGTATCTTCATCGCCTCCCGGCCGTTCTGGGCCATCGTCACAGAATACCTATACTTTTCAAGAGTTTGCTTAAGGCTTAATGCTTGAGTGAGGCTGTCCTCCACCAGAAGGATGTTAAGCTCTTGTTTCATAGGAGTGGTTTTTACCCTATGTGGATTGAATTGTTTTTTATTCCGGGTTGTTTCCGGTGCGTTACGCCTTTTGCCGCCCTCTGTTTATTGATTATTTTTATTTCAAATTTAAAACCTGGTCCTATGGGCCAGGTCAGAGTTCTTCGGCT
>DYLE01000157.1 GCA_020722245.1 Desulfonema limicola | reverse complement strand
AAAAAAATCCATAAGTTACTTACTGTAAAAATACCGCAAAGCGGGATAGATAGCTTTTTACGGCTCCATCAATCTTTAAGGGCTGATAAAAAGCGATCGTCAGCCGCCGAGCTTGTTTTGAACAAGATCGGCGATTTCCTGGCAAAAACGCCGCGTTTCTCCAGCATCGGGCCCTTCCACCATCACCCGGCAGAGGGGCTGGGTCCCTGAATAGCGCACCAGCACCCTCCCCTCCTTTCCCAGGCGGTTTTGAATATCTGATATTTTATGGGATATTTCAGGAATTTTGCAAATGTCTTTTTTTTGACCCACCCTCACGTTGATCAACACCTGGGGATAGATCGGCATGATTCCTGCGAGCTGCGAAAGGGGCTTTGAGGTGGCCCTGATCACCTGTATGAGCTGCAGGGCGGTGAGAATTCCATCCCCCGAGGTGTGATGCTCAAGAAAAATCATATGCCCGGAGTCCTCCCCTCCGAGAACAGCTTTTTTCCGAAGCATTTGCTCAAGCACGTTCCGATCCCCCACATCCGTTATGATGTGGTCAATCCCCATTTTTAGAAGGGTTTGATGCAGCCCCAGGTTGCTCATCACCGTGCTGACCACCAGGTTGTTGGCCAGCCGGTTTTCAGATTTCAAATGCCCGGCGATCACCGCGAGCATCTGATCCCCGGTGACGGTTTTCCCCCTTTCATCAACAGCGATCAGCCTGTCGCCGTCGCCGTCAAACGCCAGCCCGATATCCGCCTTTTTCTCCAGAACGGTTTTCGCCAGGGTTTGGGTGTGCTGGGACCCGCACTGATCATTGATGTTTTTTCCGTTTGGGGAGGCAAACAGGGTGTGGACATCGGCTCCCAGATCAGAGAAGATGTGGGGGGCCACGCGGTAGGTGGCGCCGTTTGCGCAGTCTAAAACCACCCTAAGCCCCCTTAGCAAATTTCCATCGGCCAGGGTTTGTCTTAAAAACGCCTCGTATTTACCCTCGAGCGCATCGATGCGGCGAACCCGGCCGATGGTTTCATACCCCTTCTGGTTTTTTAAATCCGATCCAGCGCCCAAAACCAGATCCTCGATTTGTTGTTCCAGCTCATCGGAAAGCTTGAACCCCTTCGCGTTGAAAATTTTAATCCCGTTATCCTGATACGGGTTATGGGAGGCGGAGATCATCACCCCGGCGTCAAAGCCTTCGGAGAGGGTCACATAGGCGATTCCCGGGGTGGGCATGACGCCGGCCAAAAACGCCTCCCCGCCCGAGGCGCAGATTCCGGAACAGAGGGCGGATGCAATCATGTCGCAGGAAATCCGGGTATCCCATCCGATGACCACCCTCACCGGGCCGGCGTTTTTGCCCAAAACCAATACAACGGCCCTCCCCACGTCAAGCGCCACCTCGGGCGTGATGGGGTGCTGATTGGCGACCCCGCGGATTCCGTCCGTACCGAACAACCCTTTGTTCATTCCTCAATCCCTTTTTGAATTTTTGTGTTGTTCAGCAAGGGCACGGCCTGGCCGGCTTTTTCAACCAGCTGGTCCACGATTTTTTGCAGCCAGAGGGTTCCCGTGGATTTCTGGCGCACATCAAGCCCGCGGATCACCCGCAAATAATCCCGGCCCCATGTGCGAATGCCTGTGAATACGGCGTCTAAAAAGGCGTCCCTCAGCTGAGAATCCCCTTCGTCATCCCGGTATGAGCAAATGACGCCTTCCAGCTCAGGCCATTCGCAAAGGCGCTCTTGCGCCTCGCATCTTTCGATAAACCCCTTAAGCCGTTTTATCCGCTCGTCAATAGCCAGCCTCAGGGTGGAACACAGCCCCTCCAGCAGGGCCAGGGGGAAAAGGTCGGATACAAAGCAGGAACGCACCTGCCGATACCATTGCATCAGGGCCGCCAGGTTGCCGATGTAAATCAGGTTGTTGATCAGAGTCCGCTTGACGTTGCGGTAAACCCCCGGCGTATATGGGATGTTTCCTTGCTTTTGCGGCCCGCTGAATATCAGACGGTTGGGTCTAAGCTCATCGCTTCTGCAGATGCTTCCTGCAGCGATTGTGACGCCAAACCCCAACCGGGCCGGTCCCACAAGCCCGCCCTGCCCTCCTAAGAATATGGGCGGCTGGTTGAGCATCACCCCGGAAGGAACATCCCCGATAAGGGAGGGGGTGGCCTTGTCCTGCTGAGGGGTGAAATTAAAATGGATATACGCGCTTCCCACCTCGCTGTGGTCTTTGCTGCCGGTTCCTCCGGACATCAGGCAGTCGCAGAAGTTGATCAGGCTTCCCAGGGTGACATGGGGAAAAAGAATGGTCTGTTTTAACCCCACAGCGTGGGCCGCGGAGGCGTTCTCCTCCAGAATGCTCCCTTCCCGCACATGGGCGCATGACCCGAACCGGACGTTTTCCAGAAACACCGAACCTGCAAAATAGCCGCCGTTTAGCCGGACCTTTGGACCGATATAACAGTTTTCGATGGTGGCCGGCGCCTCATGCCCTAGGCAGGCTCCGTCATGGATCAGGGTCTTTTCCCCGAAAATCCGGCATCCGGCATGGACCACCACATGGTTTGCCGAGATCCGCTCCGGGTTTACCTCAGGACCTATTTCAACGGATTCGGGGGCTGGAAAACAAACCCCTTTCTTTATCAGGACCTTTTTAATATCCGTATTCTTTACAGCCATCATGACCTCATTAAAAAAAATGTAACTACACAGGTATTCAGAATTCAGGAGTCAGAATTCTGAATGGCCCGCATGTAAGCTTCCAGTAATTTGCTGGCTTCTTCAATATCCCTCAGCGATGATCGCTGCAATGGATACGGCTGCCCGCCGAAATTGGGAGAACAGGTCATAGATTCCAGAACCTGGGAAGGATTGCGTCAATCGATAAACAGCAGGCACGAATTGATGGGCTTTCTGCCACACCACCAAATCTTCAAATCGCTTTGCCGGTTCCGTCATTCTGTCTCCCTCATTCTGTCTTCTATCTTCTGACTTCTGTCTTCTGACTTCTGTATCAACCCGATATCGGCTTGTCACCGATAAAATCCTCTGGTATAATCTAAAAATCAAAATTTTATTTTTATATCAGGAAATTCGTAGCATGGCAAACACAACCCAAAACAGGCTTCTCACCAGAGGCGATCTGGACGGGCTTGTCTGCGCGGTTTTGATAAAATACCTCGGCATCATCGATGAAATAAAGCTCATCGACCACCCCAACACCATGCAGGAACGCGGGGTTGTGGTCAGCGAACGGGATATCACCACCAACCTCCCCTATGTTCCAGGGGTGGGCCTGGCCATTGACCACCATATCTCCGAAAAGATGCGCAATGCCAAAAACCCACGCCACATCATTGACCCCGAAGCCCCTTCCGCCGCCCGGGTGGTTTATAACTACTTTGGGGGGAGAAAGCGGTTTCCAAAATTCTTTGATGAGATGATGGATGCCGTGGATAAGGCGGATTCCGGCCGGTTTACCATCGATGAGGTGCTGCACCCGAAGGGGTGGCCGCTCTTGAATTTTTTGGTGGATCAACGGACAGGAATAGAGGAATGGGGAAGCTTTAAAACCACCGAGGAACAGTTCAAGCTTGACCTGATCGATTCCTGCATGAGGATGAAAATCGATGCGATACTCAACCTTCCGGATGTGAAGGAGCGCGCCGCCGTCTATTTCAGGTATGAAAAACAGCATAAGGACCTGCTCACCTCCCTGGCCGAGGTTTATCGCTCCATTGTGGTAGTGGATATCCGGAAGATGGAGCGGGTCTACCCGGGGAACCGGTTTATGGTTTACGCCCTTTATCCGGAATGCAACCTTTCCATCCTGATCCGGATCGATAAAAAAAATGGAAAAACCGTGTTTTCCGTGGGAAAGTCCATCATCAACCGCACGGCTGCGGTCAATGTCGGCGAGATCATGCTTTCATACGGCGGCGGCGGACATCGGGCCGCAGGCGCCTGCCATGTTGCCTCCGCCACGGCCAACGAGGTTTTAGACCAGCTTATTGAAAAACTTTCGAATTCGCATCAGGCTTCACTATCGCAATAGGAGGGGTATGAAAATGCAAAACCCGAATCTCACATCTTTGTCTGAGTGGAAAGAACTCAAGGCCCAGGCCAGGGCCATGTCCTTGCCGAAAAACCATTTAAGAAACCTCTTAAACCAGAAGGACCGGCTTGAGAAATTTTCCCTAAACGCTGAAGGACTGTTTTTTGATTTTTCACGCCAGCGCGTCAATGAGCAGGTTTTGGCGCTTTTGCTTGGAATCGCAAAAAAAAGAAAGTTAAGGCAAAACTTTAACAAAATGACCTCGGGAAAACATGTCAACCTCACGGAGGACCGGGCCGCCCTTCACACGGCCACCCGAAGCTTCAGCAAAGAGTCGGTGATTGAAAACGGCAAAAACATCATGCCCGAGATTATTCGCATTCGGGAACAAATAAAAAAATTTTCAAGGGAGGTGCATTCCGGTAAAATCACCGGCTCAACCGGCCTGCCGTTTAAGGATGTTGTAGTGATCGGCATCGGCGGGTCATATCTCGGCACGGAGTTTGTGGCGACCGCCCTTCAGTTTCTGGCCGACAAGGGAATCACCCTTCATTTTCTGTCCAACGTGGATATCGACTGCTTCGGCGGCATCGCCTCCCGGATTCTTCCGGAAACCACCCTGTGGATCGTGATCTCAAAGAGCTATACCACAGCCGAGACCGCGGCCAATGAAAACCAGGCGATCCAATTTATGAAAAAAAACGGGATTGACCCTGCCCGGCACCTGTTGCGGGTGACCAGCCAGGGAAGCCCGGGGGATGATCCATCCAAGCCGGCGCTCAGGATTTTTCACATGTTTGATTACATCGGCGGACGGTTTAGCGTCACCTCGGCCGTCGGCGGGGTGCCGCTGAGCCTGTATCTGGGATACGACCGGTTTGAACGTTTTTTAAGGGGCGCTGAAAAAATGGACATCCATGCGAAAACCGCGCCTGAAAGCAGGAATATTCCGCTCCTCGCCGCATTGATCAGCGTCTGGAACAACAATTTTCTTCACTACCCGGCCCAGGGGATCATCCCCTACTCCTCCGCCCTTTCCAAGCTCCCTCCCCATATTCAGCAGCTCGCCATGGAAAGCTGCGGCAAGTCGGTGACCCAGACCGGCGAAATCCTGAATGTCCCCTGCGGCAGCATCATCTTCGGAGAGCCCGGCACCAACGCCCAGCACTCCTTTTTTCAACTGGCCCACCAGGGCCGGCCGTTTCCCATTGACTTTATCGGAGTGATCCATCCCCATCACAGGGAAAACCTTATCACATCCAAGGGGGTCACCAACCACCAGGAACTGTGGGCGAACCTGATCGCCCAGCCCCAGGCCCTGGCCAGGGGCCGGGAGGATAAAAACCCGGCAAAATTTTTTCCCGGCAACCGACCTTCCTCCACCCTGGTCATCCCTGACCTGTCGCCTGAGAGCATCGGAGGACTTCTGGCGTTTTACGAGGCCAAAACCGTTTATGAGGCGTTTATCTGGGGGATCAATCCCTTTGATCAGTACGGGGTGGAACTGGGAAAGGTCATGGCTTCCCACCTCCGGGAGCAGATGGCTCAAAAAAACAAGGATCCGGATCATCTTTTTGAAGACCCGGATCCCATCAGCCGGTTTTACCTGGAAACCCTGTTTAAAAAGTCGGTTCAGCCCAGAAGCAGATCATCGGCCGGAAAACAATAAACCACCGCTCCCCAGGTGAGCCCTGCGCCGAGCCCGGAGAAGATAGTTGTGCTGTTTTTAAAAATAACCCAACTTCATGGTTTTTGAGCCCTGCGGGGCCTTTTTCGGGGGATCAGAA
>DYLE01000156.1 GCA_020722245.1 Desulfonema limicola | reverse complement strand
GTGGTGATCGTGGGCACCGGCTTTCCGGCCATGTCCGCCAACATCGCCAAGCATACCCACGCCCCGGAGGCGCTTCTGATGCAGGAATCCGGCGTGGTGGACGCCCGTCCCACCCGCCCCGCCCTTTCGGTGGGCGACCCCTGCTTAAACCCCGGCGCCGCCATGGTGGGCAACCTCATCGACATCATGGGGATGATCCTTCAGGCCGGGTGGATGGACGTGGGGTTTTTGTCGGGCAGCCAGGTGGACAAGTACGGCAACATCAACACCACCTGCATCGGCGATTACCGCCACCCGAAAAGCCGCCTGCCGGGAAGCGGCGGGGCCAACCCCATCGGCACCCTGGCCAAGCGGACCCTGATCATCGCCCTGCACGACAAACGCCGGCTGGCTGAAAAAGTGGATTTCATCACCACCCCCGGCTACATCGACGGCCCCGGCGCCAGAAAAAGATGGGGGTTGCCGGACAACACCGGACCCGAGTGCATCATCACCAACAAGGCGGTGCTGCGGTTTGACAGGTCCACCGGCGAGGCCTACCTGGAATCCTATCATCCGGGGCACACCATCGATGAGATACGCTCGGACACCCCGTGGGACCTGAAGGTGGCCGATGATGTGCGTGAAACCCAACCGCCCACCCCAAAAGAGCTGGCCGTCATCCGGGAGGTGCTGGATCCGCACCGGATGATCGCCATTTATGAAAAGCGAGGGTATGTGTGAGCCATGAAAAGCCTGTCATCCGAAACTGAACTGACCCCCACCCGGCAACTGGCCGGATTCTGCGCCGGGCTCAAATACGAGGACCTCCCGGAGGTGGTGATCCGAAAGGCCAAGCTGTGCATCCTCGATTACATCGCCAATATTTATGGATCCCTGTCCTTAGACCCGGTTTTGCGGCTGGTCTCCTATTTTAAAAAGATCGCCGGTTCCGGAACCATCTCGGCCTTGGGCTGCGGTTTTAAAACCATTCCCCATTACGCCGTCTTTATCAACGGCACCACCGCCGAGGCGGTGGAGGCCCAGGACGGATACCGGTTCGGCGGAAATCATCCCGGCACCGCCGTCATCCCGGCGGCCCTGGCGGCCGCCGAGGAAAAGCAGGCCGGCGGCAGGGCGGTGATCGAAGCAATGGCGGCCGGATACGAGGCGGCCAACCGGCCGGCCGCGGCCATGCATCCCTGGCATACCCTTTCCGGGTTTCTTCCCACCGGCACCTGCGGCGCCTTCGGCGCAGCGGCCGCAGCAGCCAGGGTGTATGGATACGATGCGGCCGGAATGCTCAACGCCTTGAGCAACGCCGGGTATCTGCTTCCCCTTTCCATGGCCGAGCAGCTCATGGGCGGGTTTACCATCAAGATCGTCCAGGCCGGACAGGCCGCCGCCGCCGGGCTTCTGGCCGCAGGCCTGGCGGGAGCCGGGCTGACCGGGTTTGCCGAGCCCCTGGAGGGCTCGCCGCTTAAGGGTGGATTTACCCAGATCACCACCCGGGCCGATCCCAAGATCGGCAAATTGACCGAAGCCCTCGGCGAGCATTTCACGCTGTCGGATATCTATCTTAAGCCGTATTGCGCCTGCCGGCATACCCACGGAGCCATTCAGGCGGCCCTTGAAATTGTTGCTAAAAATCGGATCCAAATAGAAGAGATCGAAAAAATCGACGTGTTCACCTACGGCATCGCACAGCTTGCGGTGGGAAAACATATTCAACCCGGCGACAGCTTTGTCTGCGCGCAGTTTTCCATCCCCTATGTGGTGGCCGCAGCCATTGTCGACGGCGAACTGGGACCGGATCAGCTTTCGGAAAAACGCATGGCCGACCCCGGCCTGCTTACGCTTGCCGGCAGGGTCAGGGTGAAAACCGATGAAACCTTGAACAGCCTTTACCCGGAGAAGACCGCAAGCCGCGTGGAGATCACCTTAACCTCGGGAAAAACCCTTTCCCGACAGGTGGATATGCCCCGGGGGGATCCCAGAGACCCCCTCACCGAAGCGGAAATCATCGACAAGCTGAAGCGTTACGGCCGTCGAAAAAACGGCCGGGATCTTGACAAACTGGTATCACAGGTTCTGGACCTGGAGCGGATAACGGATATCCGCGCCCTTACCGCCCTGATATAAGATATAAGCGGATATAAAACAAAAAGAGAGGTAAACGTGGATTTTGCATTTTCAAAAGAGCAGCTCATGCTGATAAGTTCTCTTCGGGATATGGGAAAGCGGGAGAAGTTTGCGGAGCTGGCCGCCCAGATCGACGCCAGGGCCGAGTTTCCGCATCACCTGATGGAAAAATTCGCGGCCATGGACCTTCTGGGCATGACCCTGTCTCCGGAATACGGCGGATCGGGCGAGCCGTCGCTGACCGCGATCCTGGCCATCGAGGAGCTGGCGAAATTCTCTCCGATGATCGCGGCCCCGGTGTTTGAATCCAATGTGGGTCCGGTTCGGGTGATCGACCTGTTTGGAACCCCCGAACAGAAAAAAAGGATTATCCCCGGGGTCTGCCAGGGCAAACTCAGCGTATCGGTGTGCATGACCGAGCCCGAGTCCGGATCCGACCTGACCGCCCTGAACACGGTGGCCGAAGACAAGGGAGATCACTTTCTGGTGAACGGCAGAAAAGCCTTTATCACCGGGGGCGGCGCGGCCAGCCATTACATGGTTTACACCCGGTTCGGGGAGGTCAAGGGGTACAAGGGGATCGGCGCCCTGATCCTGGAAAAGGGAATGCCCGGATTTACCTTCGGCAAGCAGGAGGAATACATGGGGTTGCGGGGCATGCCGTCCTGCGCTCTCTACTTTGACAATGTCAAGGTGCCCAAGGAAAACCTGGTGGTGCCGGCCGGGGATTTCGGCAAGCTCATGCTGACCTTTGACATCGAGCGGTGCGGCAACGCCGCCATGTGTCTGGGCATCGCCGGCGGCGCCCTGGATGCGGCCAAGGCTTATGCCCAGTCCCGGACCGCCTTTGGCCGGCCCATCTGCGAGTTTCAGGACATCTCCTTTTCCATCGTGAACATGGCCATGAAGCTGGATGCGGCAAAACTTCTGGTTTACCGGGCCGCAAACAACGCGGGCCAGGGCCTCCCGTCCATCTACGAGGCCTCCCTGGGAAAGCTGTTCGCCAATGAGATGGTCCGGGAGGTGACCGACCTGGCCATGCAGGTCTTCGGCGGATACGGCTACAGCAGGGACTACCCCATCGAGCGGATGGCCCGCGACGCCCGGGCCTGGGGGGTGGCCGGAGGAACGCTTCAGATGCTGCGCCTCACCATCGCCAGCATGCTGTTTGGACGGCGGTTTGATCAACGCAAGTAACCCTATCATCAAAGGAGAACGCCATGGGCCAATACTACAAGGACATCAAACAGCTCTATGAGATTTACGGCTACTTCATGAAAAAAATCCTCACCGATCCCAAGGTCGGACCCAAGCTGGCCAAATCCGGCCTCATCATCAAATGGATCTACACCGACCCGGACGGCGAGATCACCATTGATCTGAAAAACCCGCCAAAAGAACAGGGGTATTTCGGAACCTTTTACCTCGGCCCCTGCGGCCTGAAGGAGGATGTCTGGTCCAAGCAGAGCGCGGATCATTCCCACCGGTTCTGGCACGGACTGGAAAACCCCGTGGCCTCGGTGACCCGGGGCAAGATCAAACAGGGGGGAAAGATCACCGCCATGCTCAAGATGCTTCCTCTGGTGCGGCCCATGTTCCAGTTCTTCCCCCAGGCGCTCAAGGACCTGGGCTATGAGAACCTGATCATTTCCCGGGAAAAAACTTAAAATCAGAACCGGCCTTCATGAAAGCGACTTTGCGTCTTATCGATACCCATGCCCATGTGTGCGATCCGGTTTTTGATGCGGACCGGGAAGCAATGATGGCCCGGGCAAAGGCGGCCGGGATTGCGGGAATCATCGCGGTGGGGGAAAACATGGCGGACGCGGCCCGGAACCTGGCGCTTGCGGATTGTGATCCTTGCATCTATCCGGCGGCCGGGCTTTATCCCACCCGCCTGGATATCCGCGAGGCCCAGGAGATGCACGCCTTAATTCGTGAAAGCCGCTGCCGGCTGGCGGCCATCGGCGAGGTGGGGCTCGACTTCTGGGCGGTTCAGGAATCCTCGGAAAGGGAGATTCAGCAGACGATTTTTTCCGGATTTATCGACCTGGCCGTTGAGCTTGATCTGCCCTTAAACGTTCATTCCCGGTCGGCCGGTCATTATGCCGTCGCCTTGCTGCTGAATCGCGGGGCGAAAAGGGTGCAGCTTCACGCCTTTGACGGCAAAGCCGCTTCCGCCATGCCCGCGGTGGAGGCCGGGTATTTTTTTTCCATTCCACCGTCTGTGGTCCGCTCTCCGCAAAAACAAAAGCTGGTCAGACAGTTGCCGCTCTCCTGCCTGCTGGTCGAAACCGACAGCCCGGTGCTGGGGCCTGATCCTCTCCTGCGCAACGAACCGAAAAACGCGCTGCTGTCTGCTGAAATGATCGGCAGATTAAAAAATGTGGGGCTGGAAGACGTTCTTGAGGCCGTATCGGAAAATACCCGAAAACTATACGGGGAGTTGAGGCCGTTTAGAAAATAAACGGGCAGGTATACTCGCCGAAGCGGCATTCGAATCCACCACTTCTTTTGGAATGCCCGCGCCCTTGGGCAGATTCATCAAAATCAGAGCCGCAGGCCTGAAGCTCGATGGATTCCATTTTTGACGGTTTTCAAAGGTTGCCTAATCCCCTCCGTTATGGGGCTTGCTGCGGCAATGGGGGCTTAACCTCACTTTCTGAAGCGGGGCCGGTCCTTGCGATCGTGCCCTGCGAAACCGCGCATAAATATTCCTGACTTTCATCCGCTGCATATACCTCGCACCGGCAGACCGCCTGGGTTTTGCTGGTATGAATCACCTGGGCTCGGGCGATCAGAGCGACCTTTACGGCACGCCGCAGGTAATTGAATTTGTACTCTGAGGTGGCCACTGCCGGACTCCAAAAGGTCATCCATTTTCTGCCCTCACCCTTATTCTTTATATGACCCTAAAAGCTTCGGCTGCGTCTCATGCATTTCATCATAGAGGGACGCTCCGTCCATTGCAAGGCCCAACTGACGATCAGGATTAGGGCAGGATTAGGGCTTGCCAAGGGCTCTGATCATCGATAGAATTCATTAAAACCATCAACAGGTTAATACCATGGACCAATGGGAATTGCCTATGGACCCTCTTCAAAACCCGGAAAACGGGTATATCCGGGCCGCAGCGCCCTGGCACCTCACCGGGGATGCCTACATCCTGGTGATCAAACCCTCAACGCGGTTTGTACGCTCCGACTGTTTTGTCCCTGCATTCCTTACCGGCCGGTTTTGCGGCGGGTTCGGGGCCGTGATGGCTGTCAATTACCGGTCTTCCAATGTGGGGCCGTACCAGGAGTTTTTGATCATGCCGGGTAAATTCGACATTTTCGGAAGACGGGTGTACACGGTGACCAAAATTTATGTCTCCACCTGGGAAAGCGTGGTCAACGGCCGCGAAAACTGGGCAATCCCCAAGGAAAAAGCCGAGTTTGACATGGAAAACACAGGCGAGGGGATTGAGCGCATTTGCGTTCGTCAGGGGGATCATGCGCTTGCGGATTTGTGGTTTCGGTCATATTCCCTACACGCGCCGTTTTCAAGCAGCCTGATTCCGGCCGCCTGGCGGACCATCGGTCAAATCAGCAACAAAAAAAGGATTAGTCCAACAAAAAAAGGATTAGTCCCGAGTCGAGAGAAGCGAGTGCTCGGGACTAATCCTTAACAAAAAAAGGATTAGTCCAACAAAAAAAGGATTAGTCCCGAGTCGAGAGAAG
>DYLE01000155.1 GCA_020722245.1 Desulfonema limicola | reverse complement strand
TTTTGATCAGATTTACGCCTTTTGCGCCCTGATCCTTTAGAAGCTGGGCAGCCAGCCTTCTCACCCGCAGGTTGGACTCCCGCTTGATGATGTCGATCAGAAGCGGAAGCGCCCTGGGGCCCATGCTGCTTAAAAGCCCAAAGGACTCCTGCTGGCGGCTGCGGTCCTCGGATTTCAGATCCTCACAAACGGCATCGCCGATTTTAGGATCCAGAACTTTTTCAAAAAAATTAATCCCGTCCCATTGCTCCATGGGGTCCGCATCATTGTATGCGGGCTGCTGCTGAAGCTGGGTATAGACCCAGACGGCCAGGGCGTACTCACTGAAAAGAATAAAATCGGCCGCACAATCCTGAAACAGACCGGCAAAACGGCTGATCCGCCCGGCATCGGTTTCCTTCTTGAAAAGGGGGATCATCGGGTCCAGTATAAATTTAAGGTAGGCGGCGCTGGGACGCCAGCCCGTCGGCTTTAGCAGGGATTCAAAGACATCCGTCATTTTGCTTCTGCCGTCGGTATCGGAAGCCGTGTATCTTTCGCAAAGCCGGTCTAAAATCGCAGCCGCTTCTTTTTTCCGGCCGGTCAGAAAGAGTTCCTTTACGCCGTTTGAAAGGGTTTCAGGGTCAAGCGTCTCGACCTCTGTCTCTTCGAATAAAAGCGCTTCCCCGGCGCGGCTGAACCCTTCATCCGATGTCTCTTTCTCGCCCATCTCGTCGACAATGCCGTAAACCCGCTGATCCAGCAAAACCCCGGAGATCTGCTTTTCCTTGAGGACGGTCTGCCAGAATCCGGAGTCCAGGGTCTCCGATAAGGGTTGAGACGACGCGGCAAAAAACTCAAGCAGCTCCCCCGGAGACACATGAGCCAGAAACGTGATGCTGTTTAAACGGGTATCGGAAAAAAAGCCTAAAAGACCGGAGGCGAGGGTTTCAAACCGGGTGGTATCCAGTTTATGATCGTTTACCAGAAGGGATTTCTCCACCCGGGAAAAGGTCAGCACCGGCTGTTTTTTAAAAAAAGCCTTAAGGGTTATAAGCAGCTTTTCGACCGCATCCTTTGCCACCGGGCCGGTGGGCGGGTAGAGCTTAAACTTGCTGTATGCGCCGATCATCGCGCCGATCACCTGTCGAATAAGGTCCACATCCCGGTCATCTAGCATCTCCGGGCCCGATTCCTTGTCCGTCTCATCCGAGACCGAGGCCATCAGAAGGTCGATGGTTTCGGATCCTGCGCCTGCGGAATCCACATCGATTTTCATATACCGGACCTGCCGGGGATAAATCCGGGATATTCGGTTCTCCTGGATGAATTTCTCCCAAAAATTAGGAGCGATGATCTCTTTTCTTTCCACGCGGCTGAATTTTTCGAGCATCAGGCTGAGTTCTTTTTGGGTAAACCCGCGAACAAAGGTCAGGCTTTTGAGCTGAAGCCAGTTCCAGAAAACGATGATTTTTTCCGCAAGGGAGGAAAAACCCCCGGCATCGAGCTCCCGCCGGTTGATCAGGATCGCTTGTTTCTGGGTGATGATGCTGAACCGCTCAACCTCCCTCAGGATCTTCTCAATCAGATGCTGAAGCTGTGCAATGGAGCTGACCACGGCCTTGCTCTCAACCGGATAAAGCCTGATGTTGCGAACGGCCAAAAGCAGCGCCCGCATCATTTTGGGGACAACGCCCAGGCCTTCTTCGGACAAGGGGGCGTCCCCGATCTCTTCTGCGCCTTCCAGCCCCTTGTCCTCCACCTCATCGGCTGAATAGGTGATCGCCTCCTTAAGATTAAAAACCCGCCGATTATGGGTCTCCTGAAGCCGGGTGTAGGTCTCGGCCTTTTCCTTGTTGTTTGAACGCTGAAACTGGTAGGATAAAAATGATGCGGCCGGAAGAAGGTCCTGCTTGTAGAGGGTCTCCTGATAGTTTCCGATCTCCGTATGCAGGCTCTTCTTCTGCTCCGGCTGAATCCCGTCGTAGATGATCTCCCGAACCCGCTTGCTTGAAAACCTTATACTTTCATCATTTTCCTTAAAATCGGATTTAACGATTCCCTGGTCCACCACCTGGTTTAAAAAATCATGAATCTTTGAGGATTTTTCATTGTAGCTGCCGGTCAGCATGCTCAGGGAGATGGATTCGCCGAAGGCGGAAGCGCACTCCAGAAACCGTTTGCTTTCATCATCTAAAAAGGCCATCTTTTTTAAAATGATCTCTTCAAGGGAGTTGGGGAAATACCTCTTTTCTAAAGGCGCGACCTTCCACCGGTTTTGAGACTGAATGATCTTCTGATCGGCGATCATCTTTCTTAAAATCTCGATAATAAAAAGGGGGTTCCCCTGGGTGAGGCCAACCAGTTCCTGGATCAAGCGCTGGGGCATGGAGATCCCGGGAAAAATGATGTTGATGTATTTTTCAATGTCCGTGACCGTAAGCGGGGTCAGGCGGACATCTAAGATTTCCAGGGACTTGCCATAGGCGGAACGGAACAGATCCAGAGGAACGGCCTTGGGGCCGGCGTGCTTTTCCTCCGAGGCGGTGCCGCAGATAAACAGACGGATCGTCTTTGCTGTAAGGATCACCCGCAGCAGGTGAAGGGATGCCGGATCGCTGTAATGCAGGTCATCGATGAGCAGCACCAGGGGCCGGTTCCCCACCAGGGAGGTCAAAAACCGGATAAACGCCCTAAAAATCAATTCCCGCTGACCCGCCTCGTCCTTGGGCGGCAGGGCATCGCTGTCCTTGATCTGGGGCAGGATATAAGCCAACAGGTCGATGTCTTTTTCGCTCATGTCCTCCAGAATACCGATGCCCTTATCCTCCTTCTGATTCATCAGCATCATCACGATATAGGTGATCAGGTAATAGGGCCGAAAGGATTCCTGCGCCACTCCGGAAGCCCGAATGGGGTTGAGTTTTGTTTTTTCCAGGTTCCGCCCAAGGCTCTCCAAAAAACTGGTCTTTCCCATTCCGGGCGCCCCGTCGACAATGACAAAACGGCTCTTCCCTTCGCCCACCTCTTTTAATGCCTTGCTCACCTGCTCGAACTGGAACTTCCGACCCACAATGCCGGCGACCTCCAGGCACTGGACCGCCCTCCGGCTGACCGTTCCCGCATCCACATACCGGTTTCGGCCGGATTGCTTCGCATGATACAGGGCGTTCTTTGCCTGCTGAATCAGCGTCTCTCCGGTTTTGGCGTCGTCTGAAGCCGTGGCGATTCCGATGCTCATGGTGACAGGAATTTCAGTACCGGCTTCGGCTGAAAAAAAGGGATTGCTGCCTGTTTTACGAAGCAGCTCCTCCCCCATGGCCAAGGCCTCTCTTTTTCCTTTGTTCGGCAGCAGAAGCATGAACTCGTCACCGGCAAAAAGGACAGGGATCCCTTTGTCCGTGGACGCCTCCTTTAGAATAGCAGCGATATGAACCAGGGCCTGGTCCCCCACGGTATGCCCATACTGATCGTTAATCCGTTTGAAATGATCGATATCCATGACCAGGAGGGAAACCGGATGCTCCGTTAATGCGTTCCAGTCGATTTCATTTTTTAAATAACTGAGCAGGAAGCGGCGGTTGTGAAGGCCGGTCAGGTAATCCTCCGACATCAGAGCGGAAGGGTCTTTTCCGACATTTTGAAGGAAATAGAGGATTTTTTGAAATTTCATTATTTCCCCCTGGGGGTAAAAATGAATGGGATCTGTTTCGGATTATATCCGTTTGACAAAATTTTACAACTCCTTTACTGATGAAACCATCAACGTCTAAAACCCGCCGGAAATAAAGGGTTATTTCTGAAAGGAGATCCCGAAAATGGATATCGTGGATGCGATAAGGAAGAGAAAAAGTATCAGAGGGTTTGCCCCCAGGCCGGTTGAAAAATCCCTCATAAAAAAAATTTTGGAAACCGCTGTTTACGCCCCGTCCGCCATGAACACCCAGCCCTGGGAATTTTTTGTCATCGCCGGGGATGTGCTGAACCGAATACGAAAGGGGATTGTCGATAAGCTAAACAGCAGAGCGTCCATGAACCCGGATCATCTGGTCGCCCTCTGGCCAAAGGAAAGCGTATACAGAGACCGGCAGGTATCTCTGGCCAAACAGATTTTCGAGCTCATGGATATCCAGCGGGAGGACAAGGTGAAACGGGCCTGGTGGATGTAGCGCGGGTTTCGGTTTTTCGATGCGCCTGTGGCTATAATCGCGGTGACCGACAAATCCCTGGGTTCACCCGGTCCCCTGCTTGACATGGGCACGGTGGTTTACAGCATCTGTCTCACCGCATTACATTACGGGCTCGGCAGCTGCATCGAGGATCAAGGGGTATTCTATCCGGAGGTGTTAAGGGATCTCGCCGGAATTCCGGACACCAAGCGGATCATGATCGCAATCGCCATGGGATACCCGGATCCGGATTTTCCAGCAAACCGTCTGAAAAGCAGCCGGGTTCCGGTGGATGAGATCACCACCTGGGTTGGCTTTGAATAAAACGCCCCCAGGTTTAAAAACGTTCGATAAGCTTTTCAATAAGGTATGAGCTTTCCCGCATGGCCTGTCCGGAAAACGGGCCGAACCATTGAGCGATTTTGGTAAACTCATCGATAAAAACCGCCTTGTCTCCCTTTTCCAGCATATCCAGGCTTCTGTTCAGGCTTGAAATATAATCCTTGAGCAGGCTCCGCCTTTCCGGGGATGCGAAAATAATCTCCGCATAAAGGGAGGCGTCCTGGGCAAAAAGCCGTCCCACCATGGCCAGCTCCAGGCGGTAAATCGGGCTTGAAAACTCAAGGGTTCTTTCCAGCCTGATCTTTCTATGGGCCAGAAACCGGCCGAAGGCGAATGTGGCGAAATGCCGCAGCGCCTGCACAATCCCCATGATGTCATCATGCTCCTGGGCGTCCGACATCACGATGACGGCGCCCCAGGTGGAAAACTGATCCAGCACCCATCGGCAGGCTTCGTCGTTTCTGCCCGGCGTGGCGACGATGATCTGCTTGTCCAACGTCGAGGTGGTGGGCCCGAACAAGGGATGAAGCCCCAGAACCGGCCCCTGATGCGCCTCCAGCATGGCCTTAAGGGGCGCCGCCTTGATGCTGGTGATATCCGCAAGCACGGCATTTGCGGGGAGGTAGGGGCTGATCCGCCGCACAATCTCCGGCGTGGTCTCGATGGGTACGGAAACCAGGGCCAGGTCGATCCCCTCGCACAGCCTGGCCGCATCCGGCCAATCCTTTCGGCCCATCAGCCGCACCGAGTAGCCGGCGCCCGTAAACCATTTCTCAAAATACCTCCCCATCTCCCCGAACCCGCCCACGATCAGCACCTTGGCGCCGGGCCTCACCCCCTCGCGGGCCATGTGTTCATTCTGCTTCACCCGGGACTGCCGAAGGATAACCCGGTAAAGCTCTTCCACGTAATCCGCATCCAGCCCGGCCTGCCTTGCCTTCTCCCGTTTTTGAAAAATCAGGTCCTCCTCCCTTGCCGGGTGATACACCGGCAGGCTGTGGGCCTTTTTCAAGGCCACCACCTGTTCCACCTGTTTCTGGCGTTGGGCCAGCAACCGCACCAGTTCCTCATCGATGGCATCGATCTTGGCCCTCAGGCCGTCAAGGGTTGTTTTAAAATCATCCTTCATGGCAGCTTTATTCCAAAATTAATATGGACCCCCTTGGGGTTGGAAAATCGAAACCACCTTACATGCGAAACAATATTTTATCAACAGGAATCACCCGCTTGGATAACGGCCGGGGTCAAAACCCATACCTGAAAAACCCATCTACGATGGCGACAAATCCCGGGCGGGTCATTCCCCAAATCCGCGATTGGCGGGAATTTTTGGTGAAAAATGATTGAAAAACCTC
>DYLE01000154.1 GCA_020722245.1 Desulfonema limicola | reverse complement strand
CTTCACACCCGCTGGATTACACGACCTTGCCCGGCCGCACATCCATGACCGTCCCTCTTCTCTCGTCCCTCTCGAATCGTATCCACAATCTGCTGCGTCGTTATTTTCGCTTTAATTGTCGGAATATCCAGAGGGGAGGAAGCCACCTTTTCAGGAACCAGGGAAAAGGTTCTTCCGTCTTTTCTCCGGATTAAAACCTTGCCTGTGATTTCCGCCTGGTCAAGGACCCGGGCAAGTTTTTGCAGGGCCTCGGAATATGTATACACCTGCATATTAAACCTCCAGGGTGTCGATATTTAAATTTTGAGCAAAT
Organism: Desulfonema limicola; assembly: GCA_020722245.1. GTDB lineage: Bacteria > Desulfobacterota > Desulfobacteria > Desulfobacterales > Desulfosalsimonadaceae > DYLE01. Next base: position 5,561 of record DYLE01000154.1, on the reverse strand, counting down.
GCCTTCAATCTTTGATCCAGGGTCAGCAATGGGGCCTTATATCGAATCGCACAATCCAAAAAATACGCATCGTATGCATACATATTGAACTGCTTTGCCAATTTTAGGACCATCACAAAATCTGATTCAATATACCGCATTGGAATTGTTTTAAAAATTGATAGCCCTCTCTCGGCTTCCGAAAGCGTCACTCTTTTTTGTTTGAACATCTCGGAAAATGCATTGCAGATTTCCCAGGGTATCGAGCCCGGACCGATCAGTGTATTTCCTCTTGTTACCTGGATAATCCGGTTACGTTCAGGTTCATCAGTAATCACTGCGATCAAGGCCGCGGTGTCTATAACAATATCCATGTTTCTTTCCAAATTTTATGAACATAACAATTGTACAATAGATTAACCATCTATCAAGATAATGAAAGCGGATTGAGTTATTCATTTATTCATGACCGCCTCCAACATCCAACGTCCCCAACATCCAAATTTCACCAGGCAAAATGCCGGATGATCAAAATCGAAGGGGACTGGTTTTTCAGCGAGGTCCGGGAGCCGGCTGGGAGTTAAGTGAATAAGCTATGAGCGTCCCCTCTTTTCCCCAGAACAGCTGCCGGCCTATACCTTGCTTTCGACTGATACTTATGCCAATAAATCTCCAGACTTATCATAACGATTGATCTACAGGAATAAAGGTTTATGGAACACCGGCACATAGACGTAAAACCCGGGCAATGGGGCGTGGCAATTATTCATTCGATATGGGAACGCGGCTCTGATGAAGAAATCAAAGCGCTTATCCGTGAAGTAAAGACAAATCCTGAAGCTGCGGATGCGGTGAGACGAGCGGTACCGCGTTCAAAAGTATATGGGTTTCCCAAATTTTTCAAAATGTATTTGGAAAAAATTTATGGAAAAAAATGACAAATACTGGATGGTTTGGGAAAAACCTATTGAGGCCGCCTCAAATCTTCAGGGACTTTTTCCTGATGCTGTTTTAGTCGGCGGCAGCGCGGCTACAATCCATACCCAACATCGCTTTTCCTTTGATGCCGATCATGTTCTATCGGACCTTGAACATAATTATAAAGAGGTTCTGGACTTTCTTGAAAAACGGGATGACCGGAAAACAACCCGTCTCAATCCGCCAAAACTGATTCTGCGGCATTTCCAAGGAGTAGAAACCGGTCTGCGACAGTTACGACGGAACCTTCCTCTGGAAAACAGAAACGGTAAATATCCGCGGCAGGCAATTGACCGTTCCTACCCTGCCGGAAATGTTACGAACAAAAGGATGGATGATTGTAAGTCGAAATGCCGCTAGGGATTATATTGATTTTGCGGCTCCGGCTGAAAAAGCCGGGATGGAAAATGCTGTATCCGCTTTGGAAAATTTTGATGCCTATTATTCGGATCTATCTCGAAAAGATGAAGTATCTCCGCTCATTCAGCTGATCCGTCAACTTTCGGAGCCGAGCCCCTATGATCTTGATGATATCGATGTCTCCCAATATAAAGGCGTCAGCCCCCCGTTGAATTCATGAGACCATATCAAAAATGTCTGTGAAAAAATATCGGTTGAATTGGGGGATAAAGGGTGACACTGAATCGGCATCATGGCTCGATGATAAAATTGTTTCAACAAATATCCGCGAGGAAGGTTTCCACTTTTCCCCAATCTTAATGGAATATCACGGCCGCCGGGCTTGTGACGATCGGCCTTCTGATCACAGGTAGGAAAAAACCTGTAAATATAAAAATGTGAAGGACGTCCCCTAAATTCCCGACTAAACAAGCGGGGCGACCGGATTTCCGGACGCCCCGCTTTGCTGTTTGATCAAGATTTATATCAAGGCGTTGTCTGCTTGCAGGGCAGGCTGTTAAACGGCGATACCGGGAAGGCGTTTGCGATGATCTCCTCCTCATCCGCCAGGTAGGGCAGCCATCTTCTGGACTGGGTGATGTATTCGGTGCCGTCCACCATGACGGTGGCGGTGATCATGTCCTCCACCCAGATGGCGTATTCCTTCTGATAGGTCAGGGTGAAGCTGGCCACGCCGCTGGCATCGGTGGTAACGGAGGCCGGAATGGTGCCGCCAGCGGACTGGCCCGGGGTGAGCATGCCGTCGTTAAGACCCGGCACCGAAGAGCCAAATGCATAGCCTGGAAAATAAGGCGGCAGGTTCGGATCCCCGGTATTATAGGCATTCGTTTGATCCTCATCCCCGTCTAACACCGCGTTGTTGTTTAGGTCCTCGTTGACAAACTCGTTTGGGGTGTCTTTCTCGCTCCCATCAGAAGCATAATCAATTCCATCGCAGGGATTGTCATATTCAATAAACCACTCATTGCCGACTTGATACCAGTATCCCGTTCTAAACTGAGACGGCATCAGACCCAAAGAAACCAGGGCCCCGGTAACCGGGTGGCCGTCGGTGTCGGCCACCAGCACGGAGATGGGCTGCAGGTAAAGGGTGTTGTCCGGGCTGGCGGATATCTGGCTGGCCCAGCCGATGGATACGTTGGCCACTGCGCCGGTCACGGTAATGGAGATCTCATCCTCCTTCCAGGCAGCGCCTGTGCCCTGGGTAGTGGTGGTAAACGTAAAACCGGTGGCAGAGGCCCCATCCGCGGTATCCGTGACATCCCCGCAGGTGGTCACCGTCACGGTAGCGCCGGATCGGGTCGCCGCAAAACCCTCATAAGCGTTAAGGGCGTCCCTTGTCCTGGTCGCCACGGTATTTGCCGAGGAAGCTGCGGTGATATTCACCTCAATGCCTGTATATCCTGGAAGCGCCGGATCCGTGCCGGTATTACTCACATCATACCACACATAGTAGTCCGCCCCGGTCTGGTGAATGGTGAAGTAGCTTCCGCTGGGAATAGCGGCTCCTGCCGTGCAGACGATATCCGTGACCTCGTCCGTGCAGCAGGCAGGGGTGTCCACCCGGGCCGTGACCTTGATGGCGGATGCCGGGTCGCTGCCCGTGCCCCTGGTGCCGGAGGTAAAGGTAGTCTCGGCGATGCCGTCGGCCCCGGTTTCATCCGCCACCGGGGTGATATACTCCCCGCTTCCCGTGGTGTTTTCCATGTAAAAATTCACCATGGCGCCGGTCACCGGACCGCCGTATTCGTCCACCACCCGCGCCTCAACCACCAGGCTGTAGGCGGTGCTGGCCGTGCTGGGCAGGATATTGGTCTGGGAGGCGTCGATGATGATGTCGCAGGCCTCGGTGGCCGGGTTGTAAAACGCGATCTGGACAAAATCCACCCTCGTGGTGGGATCGGCAAGGTCATAGATCTGCACCGTGGCCAGACCGGCCTCATCGCTGGACAGGTGCAGGGTGACGTCCTCATTGGCCGATGCCAGCACGTAATAGGCGGTCTGGTCCGGATCTTCTGTCCACACCCCGAATGAGGTCGTAAACACCACCGTATCCCCGGCGTTCATGCCGCCTGCATGCACCGTAATATCCAGCTCTGTGCCGTCGGCCGGGTGGGAGTGGGGGCTGTCCGCGGGGGCGGTGATATAGAAAATGTCATCCGTGGTTCCAAAGGTATACTCTCCGGCGGCCGAGGTGTTCAGGCCATCGGCCATGAGCTCCAGGGTGCCGGGGGATGATCCGGCGGTCAGCACCAGGTCGATCTCCCCTGAGGCGTCGGTGTCCAAGGTCGCCGGAAGGGTAAGCGGGCTGCCGCCTTCCGTAAGGGTGAAATCGGTCACTGCCGGAGTCTCGTTACTGATTGTAATATCCGCGTCATAGATGGGATTGCCGTCCGCATCCACGGCCTTGACCGTGAGGTCCTCTGATCCGCCGTAGAAGATCTGGGCGGTGGCCGGGGTGATGCTGATCTCGGTCCCGTAGAGGGTGATGGGAATCGAGGCGGTCTGGGCGTCCACACTGGCCGTGATGACCACCGTGTCGTTTGCCTTATCCGGCCCGGATTTAAACGTGATGACCGCCTCGCCGTCTACATCGGTTACAACGCTTGCCGCGCTGATCTGGCCGCCGGTAGCTTCAAAGTTGACGATGGCGCCTTCAATGGGCGCATGGCCGGCGTCCAGCACCGTGGCGGTGATGGTGGCGGTGTCCGCGTTGTTGGTTTTAACGGATGTCTTGTCGGCGTTTATGTACAGGTAGGCCGCCTCGGCGACCTCCGTGTCGCGCAGGGTCACGGTGATGGCCTGGGTCACGCTGCCCGATGTCGCCTCAACGGTTGCAGTACCCGAAGCGGTCCCCGCGATCAGGGAGGTAACCACCGTGCCTGTGCCTCCGGAGGTCGTCAGGGTAATGCTCGTGCCTCCTCCGGGAAGGGTCCCCAGGGAGGTGTTGATGGTCACATCGGTCCCGTCAGGCACCGGGTCTCCGTAGATGTCTCTTACAAACGCGGTGATGGCCGTGGAACTGGACCCATCCGCAGGAATGCTCGGCTGCTCGGAGGTCAGGGTGATGGCGCCCACCCACACCGTTCCGTCGTTGATAATGATGTTCAACAACTGGGAAAGGCCGCCGGAGGTGGCGGTCACATCAGCCACCCCGCCGGTGGTCCCGGCGATCAACGAGGTGGTCACCCGGCCTGAATCATCGGCCGTGGAAAGGGTCAGCCGGCTTGTAAGCGGGCCCGCTCCGTCGGGATCGGTCCCGCCGGGGAAGGTTCCCAAGGTCGTGTCAAAGATGACTTCGGTTCCGGCCGGCATGGGATCGCCGGTGGTGTCTTTCAAGGTCGCGGTGACGGCCGAAGAGCTGGCCCCGTCGTTGGGAAGGGTCAGAGGATCCGCGTCCAGGTCGATGGAGCCGATCAGGGGAACACCCGAGGCGACAATGGAAATGGGAACCGCCTGGGTCAAGAGGCCGCTGGTGGCGGTGATATTGTCCGTGCCCACGGTGGTTCCGGCGATCAGGGAGGTATAAATGATTCCCAGGTCGTTTTCGGTATCCAGCGCCAGGGAAATGACGCCGCCGGGGAAGGTCCCCAGAGCCGAGGTCCCGAACCCGAACACCACATCCGTGCCCTGGGGTACGGGGTTTCCGGAGGTATCCCGGATCTCCGCCCGGATCACGGCCGAGCTCACCCCGTCGTTGGGAAGGGTATCCGGGGTTACGGTCAGGTTGATCTGGCCGACGTTCACCGTACCCTCGCTGATAATAATGTTGATGAGCTGGGTGACGCCATCGCACTCTGCGGTCACCACAGCCACGCCGCCGGTGTCCCCGGCGATGAGCGATGTGGTCACCCGGCCTGAATCATCGGCTGTCAAAAGGGTGATGGTGTTTGACCCATTGTGGAATTCGCTGTTGGTGCCGCCGGTCACTTCAAAGGTAACTTCGGTTCCCTGGGGCATGGGATCCCCGGCGGTGTCTTTCAAGGTCGCGGTGATGGCCGAAGAGCTGGCCTCGTCCGCAGGCAGGCTCAGGGGATTTGCGGTCAGTATGATGGAGCCGATCTCCGCCTCAGGGGCAAACTCCACCTCCACGCTGTCCGTAAACCCGGAGGCGTTGCCGGTCACCGTGGCGATGCCGGTTGTGGCCGCACTGGTCAGGGTCACCTCGGCGATGCCGTTGGAAT
>DYLE01000153.1 GCA_020722245.1 Desulfonema limicola | reverse complement strand
TTTCGGGCCGCCACGCCCTATTATTATTCCAGCTATGAGTCGGAAAATGAGGCCCGGCGATCCACCAGAAAAAAAATCATGATCCTGGGCGGCGGCCCGAACCGGATCGGCCAGGGGATCGAGTTCGACTACTGCTGCGTCCATGCCTCATTCGCCCTTCGGGAGCTGGGGATCGAGAGCATCATGGTCAACAGCAATCCTGAAACCGTCAGCACGGACTATGACACCTCCGACAAGCTCTACTTCGAACCCCTGACCCATGAGGACCTGCTCCATATCATAGACGCTGAAAAACCCGACGGGGTGATCGTGCAGTTCGGCGGACAGACCCCCTTAAACCTCTCGATGACTCTGCTGGAATCCGGCGTGCCGATCATCGGAACCCACCCCAAGGACATTGCCCGGGCCGAAGACCGGAAAGCGTTTCAGGTCATGTTAAACCGCCTGGGGCTTCTCCAGCCCTCCAACGGAACCGCCACCTCCGTGGCGGAGGCGGCGGCGATCGCCGAAAAAATCGGTTTTCCCGTGATTGTCAGGCCCTCCTATGTGCTCGGCGGACGGGCCATGAAAATCGTCTATGACCGAAAATCTTTAGAAAACTTCGCGGCCCTGGCCCTGATCGCTTCGCCGGAGCATCCGATCCTCATCGACCGGTTCCTGGAAGACGCCGTGGAGATCGATGTGGACGCCCTATCGGACGGGCGCATGACCGTGATCGGCGGAATCATGGAGCATATTGAAGCGGCCGGGGTGCATTCCGGGGATTCGGCCTGCGTGCTTCCGCCCTACACCCTCACACCGGAGCAAATCGACGAAATCGCTGCGGCCACCAAGGCCCTGGCCAGGGAGCTGAACGTCATCGGGCTGATGAACGTGCAGTATGCGCTAAAAAACAAAAAACTCTATGTCCTGGAGGTAAACCCCAGGGCCTCCCGCACCGTGCCGTTTGTCAGCAAGGCCACCGGAGTGCCGCTGGCAAAGCTCGCCACGAAGGTCATGGTCGGCTCCAGCCTGCCCGAGCTGGGTCTTACCCGCGAGGCGGCGCCGTCGCACATCTCGGTCAAGGAGGCGGTGATGCCGTTTAACCGGTTTCCCGGCGTGGATCTGCTCTTGGGCCCGGAGATGAAATCCACCGGAGAGGTCATGGGCGTGGATACGGATTTCGGAGCCGCCTACGCCAAAGCCCAGATCGCCGCGGGCCAAAACCTGCCGTGTGAAGGGACGGTCTTTATCAGCGTGCAGGATGCGGATAAACCGGCGGTGCTTGATGTGGCCAAGGACTTTGAAAGGCTCGGTTTTAAAATCATCGCGACTCAGGGAACCGCGGCCTTCTTTCAAGGCCATGGGATTCCCACCGAGGCGATCAACAAGGTATCGGCAGGGCGTCCCCATGTGGTCGATGCGATCAAAAACAAACGCATCCAGTTTGTGATCAATACCGGAACCGGGGACAAAACACGGCAGGACGGATACCTGATCCGGCGCGCCGCCTTGAAGTTCAATATCCCTTATGCCACCACCATCGCCGGAGCAAAGGCCATGTGCAAGGGGATCGGCGCGATCAAGAGCAAAACGCTTTCGGTCCAACCGATTCAATCCTATCATCGGTTCCATAAAATGACTTCCCATCCATACGATCACACGGCAAACAGGTGATACATGCCCGCCAAAAATCAGAACAACCGGCCCAAGGAAGCCTGCGGCGTTTTCGGCATTCACGATCATGCCGAGGCCGCGCGGCTGACCTATTTCGGATTATACGCCCTTCAGCACCGGGGACAGGAAAGCGCGGGCATCGCGGTCGCAGCCAATGGCCGAATGGACTGCCGCAAGGGAATGGGTCTGGTCCATGACGTTTTCGACGACGACAGCCTGAAGGCGCTGACCGGTCCCTGCAGCGCCATCGGGCATGTGCGCTACTCGACCACCGGGGACTCCGTACCGGCCAACGCCCAGCCCTTTGTGGTCCACCACAAGGGAAAATCCTACGGTGTGGCGCATAACGGCAACCTGGTCAATGCCCATCTTCTAAAACAGGAACTGGAGGAAACAGGCTCGATTTTTCAAACCACGACGGACAGCGAAATCTTCCTTCACCTGTTTGTCAAGAATCTGCATCACGGATTTGAAGAGGCGCTGGTGCGCGCGGTGACCCGCCTGAAAGGCGCCTATTCCTTCATTCTGCTCACCAGCCGGGGGGAGGTGGTGGGAATCAAGGACCCCAACGGGTTCCGCCCGCTCTGCCTGGGCCGGTTGCAGCACAACGGGCATTATGTCCTGGCCTCGGAATCCTGCGCCCTGGACCTGGTTCAGGCTGAACTCGTAAGGGAACTGGACCCCGGAGAAATCCTGATTATCGGCGCAAACGGCCTAAAAAGCATTCACCCCCATGCGAAGACCCGCAAAACCTGCTGCATTTTTGAGTTCATCTATTTCGCCCGGCCCGACAGCACCATATTCGGCAAAAACGTCTATCAGACCCGAAAGGCCCACGGCCGAAGGCTGGCCCGGGAAGCGCCGGTGGCCGCCGACATGGTCATGCCCTTTCCCGATTCGGGCATCTATGCGGCCCTGGGGTATGCGGAAGAATCGAAGATCCCCTTCGATCTGGCCATGATCCGAAACCACTACGTCGGAAGGACCTTTATTCAGCCCACCCAGAGCATGAGGGACTTTGGGGTGCGCATGAAGTTAAACCCCGTAAAAGAATTGCTTATCGGAAAAGACATCATTATAATAGAAGATTCAATCATCAGGGGCACCACGGCGAAAACCCGAATCCGGGCGCTTCGGGAGCTGGGTGTCAAACGGATACACATGCGGATCAGCTGCCCGCCCCATCGGTTTCCCTGCCATTATGGCATTGATTTTTCAACCCGGGGGGAGCTGATCGCCGCCAGACAAACGGTGGATGAGCTTAAGGGGTTTCTGGGTCTGGATTCCCTTTACTACCTGAGCCTTGAAGGGCTTTTGGAATCAACCGGCGTGGCAGGGTTTGAGGACGGTTTTTGTAAAGCTTGCTTTGATGGAAAATATCCTGTATGGTTCGATGACAGGGTATCGAAGTCGTGCCTGGAAAATCCATTCTAACAAAAAAGAAAAAAAGCAAAAGCGAAAACCCGCACAAACCTGACGGCGGCCGACCCAAACGCATGGATGGGGGATAGACGCATGATTGAGTCAAAGTACCTGAAGGATAATATCCAGAACATTCAGCGCCTGATGACGATTCCCGGCCTTAAGGAGTTTGAAACCCGGCACCTGGCCAAGCTGCTTCGGCTCAGCAAGATCAAGGAATACAGCGACGGAGAACTGATCATCAAGGAAGGGGATGAGGATCCCTGGCTCTACTTCCTGCTCTCCGGAAGGCTGACCATCAAAAAAAACGGCATCGAGATCGGAAAAATCAACCAGGTCGGAGAGATTTTCGGCGAGATGCGGATCGTGGACAGCCTGTCGCGGTCGGCCTCTGTTTACGCGGACGGCAAGACCATCTGCCTGGGGGTCGACACCTCGGCCAAGGGCCGGCTGGCCACCGCCAGTGTGGAGGAGCGGGACGCACGGCTCGATTTTCTGCTTCTGCTTTACAGAATCTTCGCAGAATATATGTCCATCAGACTTCGGGCCACCAACGAGGAGCTGATCAAGGCAAAAAGCAAAATTCAGAAACTCACCGAACTGACGGACGAATGATCCGGCCCCATCGGATCACACATTAAACCGAAAGGTGATAATATCCCCGTCGCAGACCTCGTAGGTCTTTCCCTCCAGCCGGAGCATGCCGTTTTTCTTTGCGGCGGCCATGGACCCGGCCTGAATAAAATCCTCGTAGGCGATCACCTCCGCGCGAATAAACCCTTTTTTCATGTCTGAATGGATGACCTCGGCCGCATCCAGGGCGATGGTCTTTTTTTTGATGGTCCAGGCCCGCACCTCGTCCTTGCCCACGGTGAAAAACGAGATCAGGCCGAGCAGTTCATAGGACCGCTGAATCACCCGCTCCCTGGCCGGAGCCGAGATGGAAAACTCCTCCAGCAGCTCAGCCGCCTCCTCGTCGGTCATCTGAGCCAGTTCATTCTCAAGCTTGCCTCGCATGACCATGCAGTTTTCATCCGCAAGACGGCCGGCCGGCTCAGGCAGGGCTGAATCCTCATCCGGGTTGTTGATCAGCACCAGCATCGGCTTGGCGGAAAGAAAGGCGTATCCTTTAAGTTCCCTGGCCTCGGCCAGGCGCGGAATGCGCCTCAACGGGGTTTCCGATTCCAGGGTGGCAAGGCATTCGGCCAGAAGCTCGCGTTCGGTCGGATCGCTTTTTTTCCCTTTTTTGGACTCCGCATCCATCCGCTCCAGCCGCTTTTCCGCCACCGCCAGGTCTTCTAAAATCAGTTCCTGGTCAAGGCGCAAAAAATCCTTCTCAGGATCCGGTGGATTTGAGCCGAAAGGGGAAAAATTCCTCACCACATGGATCAAGGCGTCCGCGTCCCGGACCGGGATCCAGGACGATTCCGCCCTGCCCCCCTCCTTTCGAACACCCGCCTGAGGTGAAAGGAAGTACTCGATCCGGGCGTAGATCGTCTTCTCCGGTCTATAGATCCTGCTCAAGGCGTCGATCCGGGAATCCGGAACCCGAACAATGCTCATGCGATCCTCCCGCCTGGCGGAGGTCGCAGCAAAATCCCGGGTCAGGGCCTCAAACACGGTGGTCCTCCCTGATTCGGGAAGTCCGACGATGCCGAGCTTCATGGCTTTTACTCCTCAATCAATACGGGTGGCTTCGTAAAAAGCTGTTTATCCCGCTATACGGTATTTTTATAGTAATTAACTTATTAATTTTTTTAGAATATTTTTACCACAGAGAAAGAAGGCTGAAGTCTGAAGGTGAAAAACTGCCGTTTTTTCTCTGTGTGCTTTGTGCTCTCTGTGGTTAATTTGTTCATTCTTCAAACCGGAAAATCTAAGTTCCTTGGAAGTCCAATTTTGAGTTTTCACGGCTCCATCAATACTGATGCGGGTTTATTTTTATGCCTCATGGATTCTAAACAGCCGACAGGTGTTTTGCCAAATGATTTCGGCCAAGGATTCAGGATCTTCATTTTTGACCTTTGCCAGATGGAGCAGAACGGTCCGGACATAGGCCGGCTCGTTGCGGGAGGTCTGGTTTTTTTCAGGTGCTGGCGTCAGGTAGGGGGCGTCGGTCTCCACCAGGATCCGGTCAGAAGGGATATACGACACCAGACTCCTCAGCTTTTCCCCACGGGACTGGATGGTCAGGATTCCGGTGATGCCGATGTAAAGCCCCAGATTCAGATCCCCTTCAAGCTCCCTGCGGCCGCCGCTGAAGCAGTGCACCACCCCTTCGCGCCCTCTGCCTTTATAACGGTCGTTCAATATTTCAAGGAACCGACCGCCGGAATCCCGCTCATGAAAAATCAGCGGAAGGCTTAGGGCATCGGCGACCTCGAGCTGACGGACAAACCACTCCTCCTGAACCTTTCTGGGGGAATACATCCGGTTAAAATCCAGGCCGATCTCCCCCCAGGCCTTGACCTGCGGATTTCCGGCAAGGGTCTTCAACCGGTCCAGGGCGGCCGGGGTGCAGTCCCTGGCGTCATGGGGATGAATCCCCACGGAGGCATAGCATTGGGGATGGGCGCAGGCGATGGCCACGGCCTCCCTCGAGGTCTCCTCCGTGATCCCCACGATCATCATGGAGTTGACCCCGGCCGCTTGCGCCCGCCTTATGACGGATTCCATGTCCTTTGCATAGCAGGCGTCGTTTAAATGGCAGTGGCTGTCAAACAGCTTCATGGACGACTCTTTTAATCATTCTGCTTATAAAAACTTGATGGAACCGTAAAAAGTCAAAACTGTTCGCTTCGTGAGTCTTTTGGGGC
>DYLE01000152.1 GCA_020722245.1 Desulfonema limicola | reverse complement strand
CGAGGTTTTTCAATCATTTTTCACCAAAAATTCCCGCCAATCGCGGATTTGGGGATTTAACGCTATCGTAAAGTTTTTCGAAAGGGCGTGACAATGGGGAGAATGCCGAGGATGATAAACCTAAAGTATAAATTCAAATATAAATTTTAATACCTTAAAATTATTATTTATATTCCATTTATTTTAATTTTCCTGGATCAGCATGGTGGAGGGGTTGAGAAAAAGGAGCGGCTGGTCATTTGAGAATTTATTTTCGGTGGTAACGCTTTTTATCCGTAGGCGGTCTTTTTCCGGGGTAATCTGTAGGACGATATCAAACAGGGATCCCGGAACCCCCTCGGAAGGTTGAAGCAGGATGAGCGGGTCTATGGCTTCATGCCGGTGGGTGCGCATCGAAAACCAGATGGTTTCGCGGTTTGCACGGGCAAGGCTTTTCATCTCCAGAAGATCGGGAAAAAGGGATCGGTCAAACAAAGCGCCGTCGATGATTATCGTCTGCGGAATGAATATGTTCTGGTTTTTCAGCTCCATCACCCTGTTGTTCATTTTTTTGAAATCAAACCCCTCGGTTTCAAAGGTCATGATGAAGCGATGGGCCAGCAGCTCCTCCCACAACCGGTTTCCTTCTTGGGCGTTGTAAGGTTTCGTGATGTTTTGAAACATCTCCTTATACCAGAGATTCACCTTTTCAACAGGGTCCTTGATGCTGATATGAAGGACCGGTTTTCCATTGAGAAGGCTGCTGATGGCGATCTGCACCAGAAAAGCGGTTTTTCCCACCCCGGCCCTGGCGATAACCGCGCCGAAAAACGGGTCGGGAAGGCTGTTTTGGGTTTTATTTCCTAAAAATTTCAGGGGATCTTTGAGGAGCAGCTGTTTTTTTAGCATTCCATCCTCCCTATCGGCAGATTTTATTAAATCTTTCGGTCAGACCCTGTCTTGTATCATGAAAAATCATGACCCGAAAATTGCGCTAGGTGCCGGTTTTTGTATTTTTTTCATTTTTTTTGGCGATTTCATCCATGACCCCCTTGGGCACCTGCTTGTAGGCGATAAATTCCATGGTAAACTGGGCCTTCCCCTGGGTCATGGATCTCAGGGTGGTGGAGTAGCCGAACATCTCTGCTAAAGGCACCTGGGCCTCGATCACCGTCATGGTGGTCACATCATGCGTCCCGATGATGATCCCGCGGCGCTTGGTCAGCGAGCCCATCACATTCCCCTGGAACTCCGGTGGGGTCTCGATAACGACCTTCATGATCGGTTCATGCAGGACCGGATGGGCCTGTGTGTAGGCCTGATGAAACGCGCCCCGGGCCGCTGCGGCAAACGCCATATCCGAGGAATCCACCGAATGGAATGCCCCGTCCGTGACCACCACCTTGATTCCGGTCACGGGGTATTTCAACCAGGGGCCCTTTTCAAGGCATGACCGAAATCCCTTTTCGCACGCCGGTATGTATTGCGTGGGGATCGCCCCTCCTGTCACCCGGTTTTCAAATATGAATTCCTCCTCCACGGGTTCCATGTATCCCACGATCCTGCCGAACTGGCCTGCGCCGCCGGTCTGTTTTTTATGGGTGTAGTCGAATTCGCTGGTCCGGGTAATGGTTTCCCGGTAGGCGACGTGGGGTTCGCCGGCGAGCACGTCGGCCTTGTATTCCCGTCTCATGCGTTCCAGGTAGATGTCCAGATGAAGCTCTCCCATTCCGGATATGATGGTCTCTCCGGTTTCCGTATTGGTAAACGCCTTGAAGGTCGGGTCCTCTTTGCTGAACCGGTGTAGCGCCTTGGTCATGTTGTTTTCGGATTGAAGGTCCTTGGGTTTAACCGCAAGGGAAATCACCGGCTGGGGAATGAACATGGAGGTCATGGAAAGGCTGCTGCCCGGCGAGTTGAAGGTGTCCCCGGAGGCGCAGTCAATGCCGAAAAAAGCGCCGATATGCCCTGCGGAAAGTTTATCGATGTCCTCCATCTGGTCGGCATGCATGCGGACAATCCTGCCGATCTTGACCTTCTGGCGGGTGCGGACATTGACGACCGTATCCCCTTTTTTCAGCTGTCCCTGGTATACTCGAATATAGCTCAGCTGACCGTATTTCCCTTCCTCCAGTTTGAATGCCAGTGCCACCATCGGCGCGTTTGTTTCGGGCGAAAGGATCACGGGCTTTTCATCATGATCGATATCCAGCGCCTCGTTTTTAACATCCAGGGGGGAGGGTAGAAACCCAACCACCGCATCCAGCAGAGGTTGAACCCCCCTGTTTTTGTATGCGGACCCCATGAATACCGGGGTCAGGGCTCTTTGCAGGGTTCCCCGTCGAATCGCCTCGCGGACCAGTCCTTCGGGGATCTCCCTTTCTTCCAGCACCGCTTCGGTCAGTTCGTTGGAGAACATGGCGGCCGCATCGATCATTTCCTCCCGTTTTTTTGAAGCGGATTCCAAAAGGGATTCCGGAATTTCTTCAATCCGAAGGGTCTCTCCGAAATCCCCGTCAAAATAGATCGCTTTCATGGAAATCAGGTCGACCACCCCTTCATGTGCGGCCTCCAGCCCGATGGGAACCTGCATGGCCACCGCGTTATGCCCCAGCTTTTTTTTCATCTGGTCGATGACCTGGAATGGATCCGCGCCGTTCCTGTCGCACTTGTTGACAAAGGCGATGCAAGGCACTCCGTATCTTTTCATCTGGTGATCCACTGTGATCGACTGGGACTGGACCCCGCCCACGGCGCAGAGGACAAGGATCGCGCCGTCCAGCACCCGCAGCGCCCGTTCCACCTCTATGGTGAAATCCACGTGACCGGGCGTATCGATGATGTTGATCCGATGGCCTTTCCATTCGCAGTAGGTCGCAGCAGAGGCGATGGTGATGCCGCGCTCCTTTTCAAGCTCCATGGAATCCATGGTGGCCCCGACGCCGTCCTTGCCTTTTACCTCGTGGATCCGATGTATCCGTTTGGTAAGATAAAGAATCCTTTCGGTGAGGGTGGTTTTTCCAGAGTCAATATGGGCGCTGATCCCGATATTGCGGATTTGATCAAGTCCGTGGCTGAGGGTGTCATTCATTCAAATAGGGGTCTTTCTACCGATGATGAAATTGTCAAATAAAAAATTTAAATTTAAATTTTTATTTTATAAGAGTCAACAAAAATTTTGTTTTTTGAATACCAGGGATCATCGGCAAAAATCACATTGGGCGTTGGGCTGCGCAGGCGAGGGCCTGGTCTGGTCCGCGTAGGTTTTTCCGGTGGGAAGCATGTAGGTTCTTGGGGTATCCGGCAGATAACTGACAACCCCCGTGCAGGGTCCCGGCCCTTCCCCGGAGGAGGGGGCTTTGCCGCAGGAGTAAGGAGGCATCGTCATGGGAAGAATAGAAACCTGATAGATTTCTTTTTTGGAAGTGACGACCCCCGGGCAGGGGTTTTCCGGCATCGGCATCTCCGCCGGAGGTTCGCAAGGGGGATGGGCTTTGCTCTGCCATACGGCCCAGCACCCGGATATCACCTTGGCATAGGCATCCAGCATGAATCCCCCATAACAGGGCTTGGGCAACTCGGGTTTATAAGCGAATTGAACCACTCCCGGGCAAGCGCCCGGTACTTCAACCTGAGTATAACGGATTTCTCTCGGGGGAATGCTTTGATGCAGGACCTCATTCTGATAAACCTCGGAGTTATTAAATTTCCAGTAGATCGCCGTGACCCGCTCGTTGTGATAGGGGTCATTGGCGGTGACCACGTTATAGAAAATCGCCGGCGGGGATTTCTGGTCGGTGTACTCCGCAATCGAGATGTTATTGCGGCTCAGATAGGCCACCGCCGGATAGGGGCAGCAGTGAAAGGAGTCATACGCATAGACAATTTCAAGATCCGAATCCAGCGCGTAATGATCGATGAGGCTAAATGGATAATTATCCTCATCGGCGGGAAGGTAGGGCTCGGTCTTTGAGGCCTGGGCAAACTCTTCCGCCTGATCCTCATCGATAAACCGATCATTATAGAAGGTTTGTGCCGTAAAATTCAGGCTGGCCTGACTCAGATGAAAGACCCCGTTTTCCGTCTCGGTCATTGTCATCATTTCAGAAGGAGAATCTTGGGGATAGGTCAGAATAATAAAAAGACTCACGCTTAAAATGCAGACACGTCGGGCGATTAGAGTTGAGAAAAAAGTTTTTTTCATTC
Organism: Desulfonema limicola; assembly: GCA_020722245.1. GTDB lineage: Bacteria > Desulfobacterota > Desulfobacteria > Desulfobacterales > Desulfosalsimonadaceae > DYLE01. The sequence goes on along the minus strand of DYLE01000152.1, from coordinate 1,717 downwards.
AGACCCCTGACCCGGTTTTTCGCGCCTGATGCTTGAGCCGTCAGGCCTCCCTTTTAATGCCTCGATACAGACCCTGTTCCCCTCCCTGGTCTTATCTGCGTGGCGGTTTTTTGAAAATCCCCGATTCTATTTTATGAAAATAGCGCTTGGGTGTCAATAAGATTTTATGCAGGGTTTCCCCTTTTTGAGACTTCAGACGCCCTTGGGTAAAACCCGGATCAGGGCCTCATCTCCTAAGAGTCGGGCACAAAGTCGCTCAAAACCATAACCTGGCATTTTCCTTTGAGGCCGTCCTTGAATTTTTGAGCATCCTGGTTGTCTCCCACGATGCTGCCGTAATGCATGGGAATGGCGATCCGGGGGTTGATGAGTGAAGCCGCTGCAATGGCCTCCTCCGCGGTCATGACATAGGTCCCGGAAACCGGAAGAAGCGCGATGTCTGTTTTGATATGTTTCATCTCCGGAATCAGGTCGGTATCCCCGGCATGATAAATCCGAACCCCCTCGATTTCGATGATAAAACCCAGCCAGTTTTTTTCCTTGGGGTGGAACTCCTTGTTGGTGTTATAGGCGGGAACCGCCTCGATTCGAAGATCATTAAGGGTCATCGACTCCCCGGGGCTTAGCACCCGAACCTCTCCGGTGAGTTTTTTTGCAGAATCCTTTTCCGTTAGAATAATCGTTTTTTCTTGTTGAATTTTTTTTACATCTTCAGGCGAGCAGTGGTCGAAATGTTCATGGGTGATAAGAATCAGATCGGCCTTGACATCGGTGGAAATTTTGAACGGATCGATATACACGGTTTTACCGACTTCAATCCGGAACCCATCATGCCCGAGCCATACGATTTTTTTGGCCAGTTCCTGAGCGTTCATTGTGCCTCCTTTAAACCTGTTGAGCGGTTTTTATAAAAAATCATTCGGATTCGATCAGACGATCCAGGATCAGACCGAGGAATTGTTTATTGCCGGAAGAGGTGAACAGCCAGCCCAGATGCGTTTGACAGGCGCTACAGAACGCCACCCGCCACACAAACCCCTTAAACCAGGTGAATTCATCCGTCGGCGGGCCGGTAAATCCGCAGCCGGCCGCGGTCCTGAAGCAACCGATCTCAAAAACAATGCCGTGGGGATTGGCAAAGGTATGCCGGTGCGCGCCCGCCATCTCAATCTGCTCGGATTCCTGGGTGATGACCTGAAGGCATTGCCTGCACAACAGATATCGCCCTTTTTTTACCGCCTCTTTTTGAAGGTTTTCCGGAACGGCATGGGGGGCCGTTCCTTCCCGGAAAGGGGTATCAGGGGGTGTGCGAAAGAAAAGGACGATCTGTTTTTTTTTGTACATGCGTTGAAAATAAAGAATCCTTGTCAGTCCATGGAGTTGAGGTGTTTTAAATTTTAAATAAACCGTTAAAAATAAATTGTCAACAAGCAGCCTAAATCTCAAATTTTTATTGAAAAATAGTTTATTCAAAAACTATAATCTAAAATCAATGCATTGGTAAAAACTCAGCTGTGAGCGAGATTGAGGCTTTCGGGGGGAAAAGCGGTTAGCGTTGAATGCGTTAAAAATTGCAAGCTGTTTGAGGCGCCTGCGCCGAGTTCTTGCAACTTCGCATTCAATGCGAACCGCGCCCTGAAAGACTCACGAAGCGAACAGCTCTGACTTCCAAGGAACTTAGGTTTTTCAAATTCGAAAATGAAGGATTTAACCACAG
>DYLE01000151.1 GCA_020722245.1 Desulfonema limicola | reverse complement strand
AGCCCCTTTTAGGGGCAAGACAAGGCCTGGTCCTCTGGGCCAGGATTTTTACTTTATTTTTATTTTTATTTCAATTTTTATTCTTATTTTTTCTCAAAAGAGGGTTCGAAAACCCTCCATGAGGCGGATTTTTAAGGGGGTAATCTTTATTAAAACCTACAGGCTTTGTCAAGGGAAGGATGCGGTTTCAAGAAGTTTTCTTGCGATTTCAATGGCTTGTCTTCTGTTTCGGACCTTGTTTGCCAGGCATTCCATGCGCACCTGTTCAAGGATTTTCGCAAACAGCGGAGAAGGAGACAGGCCGAAGACCTCGATCAGGTCATGGCCGGAAATGACCGGAGGATCAGCCGTTGCCGGCAGAAAATCCTGAAAGTAGGACCGGATCAGATCTGTTGCAAACCCGATGAAGGCCTCGGTTTTTTCGGCGTCCGCCTTGCCCCGGTTGTCGGCTATGGCATGGATCAGAAGGTCGAAAGAAAGCCTGCCGGATTTTAAAAAAAACCGAAAGACCCCCCTTCGGGTCAGCTGGTTTTTCTGATGGGCAAGGAAAAGAAACAGCGGTTTTAAATGGTTTCGAATCATAAAATCCATGTACTGCCTGTCTTTGTTGGAGAACCTGAGGCGGTGGTTGAGGTTGGAGGCGATATCCGCGCCCACCGTCTCGTGGGCGTAGAAATGAATGTTCCCCTTTTCATCGACGCTCTGGGCTTCGGGTTTTCCCAGATCATGAAGCAGCAGGCTCAATTTTAAAAGCGCAAGCCGGGCGGGCGATTTAAAAAGCTCCGGCGTGGGTTCAACGCCTGCGATCACAACCTCAGGGGATGTGATCAGGCTTTCCAGCTCCTTAAAGGCCCTCAGGGTGTGCTCAAACACGGTGGAATCATGATACCGGTTCTGGCCGCAGTGTTTGAGGGGTGCCATTTCAGGAAGGATTTCCAATAAAAGGCCGGTTTCATCCATTCCGGCCAGATGGGGAAATGCATTCGGCGTCGCCAACAGCTTCATCAGCTCCTCCCGAACCCGTTCTCCGGCGGATTCTCGAATCCGAAAGGCTTCCCGGGAAATGGCGTCGCGGGTTGGACCATCGATGATAAAATTCAGGCAGGCCCCTATCCGATACGCCCTGAGCATTCGCAAGGGGTCTTGCTTTAAGTTTTCGTAAGAGATCATGCGGATTTTTTTTCCATGAATGTCTTCCAGCCCGCCGGTGGGGTCTAAAACCTCGCCGGTTTCGAGGCGGATGGCCAGAGCGTTTATGGTAAAGTCCCTTTGTTTGAGATCGGATGCAATACATTCCCCTTTGGCCGGTGCGATGTCGAAAACCTGTTGCCCGGCCACAACCCGGTAGAGCCTCAGGCCGGGTTTTCCGAGAGCGATGACGCGGCTTTCCGCTTTTTGTGCGATCTGTTCGGCCAGGGCCATTGGATCCCGAATGGCGACGAGGTCATAGTCCTTGGGAGAAGTGTTTAAAAGGATATCCCGAACGGTTCCCCCCACGAGATAGACATCCGGGAGGCCGGTCGGAAAAGGAAAAAATTTTGTATTGATTTGCATTTTTTTTTACTATAACAAAAAAATTTTTTATCGACGGCGTTCTGTGTGAGCATCCTGCGGGCTTCGGTTGTGGATGCGCCAAGTGGCCGAAACGGGCGCCAGGGTGTCGGTTCGACACGACTGGTATAATACGAACCTTTTTTGTTTTCAATGAATTCATCTCAAAAAGACGGTCAAGGGGAAAACCTTACGGTGAGGCTGGGAGTCACCGGAGGCGCAGGCTGCGGCAAATCCGTTGTCTGCGATTTTCTGGAACGCAAGGGATTGACCGTGTTAAGGGCGGACGAGCTTGCCCGAAAGGCCGTGGAGCCCGGGGCTCCCGCGTATGAGGGGATCGTCAGGTCCTTTGGCCGGGATGTTCTGTCACCGAATGGAACCCTTGACCGGCGCAGGCTTCGAAGCATCATCACCCGCGATGCGCAAAAGAAAAACCTGCTTGAACAGATGGTGCATCCGCAGGTGTTTGCGCTCATGGAAAAGGGGTTTGAGGAGGCCAAACAAAGAAGGGAGAAAATGGTGATCGTGGAGGTGCCTTTGCTTTTTGAGGCCGGCATGGAGGGTTATTTTGATTACGTGGTCATTGTAACCGCTGATCGAAAAGAGCGGATTCAGCGCCTCATGGTCCGGGACCGGATCACCGAGCAGGAGGCTGAAGCCCTGCTTAACATTCAGATGCCCGAGGCGGAAAAAATCGCAAGATCGGATTTTGTCATCGATAACAGCGGCTCCCTGGAGAAAACCCGCCTTGAAGTGGACCGTTTTTATACCGCGCTGATCCAGCGAATAGACGAATAAATTTAAAAATTATCAAAATTAAGGCCCATCGTTTAAATGCCTTGACATGAGAAAAAAGATATAATAGAAATAAATTTAACAACCTGCCTTTTGGAGCGTTTCTTTGTGATTCTGCGATAAATGTCAACCAAGAGCCTGTTGCGCCTTCTTGTAATCCAGGCCTGATGTTACCTAAAGGTAATCCTTAATATTTTTCCGAATGGTTTAAGGTTCATTGTCGACCGTCAGCAATCGCAATCATAAATGAAAGAATCGGCGTCTTTTTGCGCCGGGCGGAAGGGGATGGATTTTCGCGCGGCTGCCGTATGTGTTAAAAACCTAATGAAGCGGGGTATTGAATGAACATTGCTGAATTAAAGAACGCCAAGATCAGCGAACTCACCCGTATGGCCAAGAAGTTCGACATTGAGAACATCGGGGGGATGCGCAAGCAGGAGCTTATTTTCGCGCTGCTTCAGGCTCAGATCGAAAAAAACGGGCTCATCTACGGCGAGGGCACCCTGGAGATTCTGCCCGACGGTTTCGGGTTCCTGCGGTCCTCCAACTACAACTACCTGCCCGGCCCGGATGATATCTATGTCTCCCCCTCCCAGATCCGCCGGTTCAACCTAAAGACCGGGGACACGGTTTCCGGTCAGATCCGGCAGCCCAAGGAGTCGGAGCGGTATTTTGCGCTGCTCAAGGTGGAGGCCATCAATTTTGAAGAACCGGAAACCGCCAGGGACAAGATTTTTTTCGACAACCTGACCCCGCTGTTTCCCGAAAAGAAGATCAAGCTTGAAACCGAAAGCGACAACTACACCACCCGGATCATTGACCTGATGACCCCCATCGGCTTCGGCCAGAGGGGCCTGATTGTTTCGCCGCCCCGGGCCGGCAAGACCATGATCCTGAAAAATATCGCCAACAGCATCATCGCCAACCACAAGAACGTGGTGCCGTTTGTCGTGCTGATCGATGAACGGCCCGAGGAGGTGACGGACATGCAGCGGTCGGTGAAGGCCGAGGTCATCAGCTCCACCTTTGACGAACCTGCGGAGCGGCATGTCCAGGTCGCCGAAATGGTGATCGAAAAGGCCAAGCGCCTGGTGGAGCATAAACGGCATGTGGTGATCCTTTTAGACAGCATCACCCGTCTGGCGCGGGCCTACAATACGGTGGTGCCGCCCAGCGGCAAGATCCTCTCCGGCGGCGTCGATTCCAACGCCCTTCACCGCCCGAAGCGGTTTTTCGGGGCCGCCCGCAACATCGACGAGGGGGGGAGCCTGACCATCATCGCCACCGCCCTGGTGGATACCGGCAGCCGAATGGACGACGTGATATTTGAGGAGTTCAAGGGCACCGGCAACATGGAGCTGCAGCTTGACCGCCGCCTGGCTGATCGCCGCATGTACCCGGCCATAGATATCAACCGGTCCGGCACCCGAAAGGAAGAGCTGCTTCTCGAACAGGAAACCTTAACCCGCATCTGGATCCTGCGAAAACTGCTTTCCACTTTAAATCCTGTTGACAGCCTGGAATTTTTGCTGGATAAGATGCAGGGAACAAAAAACAATAAAGAATTTTTGGATATGATGAACACATAGGCGAAAGGGATAAATTTTATGAAAAAGGGTATTCATCCGGATTACGCGGAAACAACCATCAAGTGCGCCTGCGGCAACGAACTGAGGGTGGGCTCCACCAAATCGGACATTCGGGTGGAGATCTGCTCCCGCTGCCATCCCTTTTATACCGGCAAGCAGAAGCTGGTGGACTCGGCGGGTCGTATTGAACGGTTTCGCAGGAAATACGAAAAGTTTCAAGACAAGAGCAGCAACAAATAATATTTTTTTTCAGGTTTCATAAGCGATGATCCTGATGGGATCGTAATGATTTCATCAGGATAAGTGCTTTGACAGGCAGCGACACACCCATGGGATCCATGTTTGAACAGCTGGAGGGGATTGAACAGCGGTATCAGGAGCTGGAACGGCTTCTGAGCGATCCGGCTGTTGTCGGGAACCGGGAGCTATACACCCGGTATATCCGCGAGCACAGCGAACTCAGCGATGTGGTCACGGTTTTCAGGTCCTACAAGCAGACATTGAGCGATCTGGAGGGAAGCCGGGAGCTGCTTTCCGACCATGACCCCGAGATAAAGGACCTGGCCCGCAGGGAGGTTGATGCCCTGTCCACCCAGATGGTTGATCTGGAGCAGGAGTTAAAAAACCTTCTGATCCCCAAGGACCCCAACGACGACAAAAACGTGGTGCTCGAGATTCGGGCGGGCACCGGCGGCGAGGAGGCGGCGTTATTCGCCGGGGATCTTTTCAGGATGTACAGCCGGTATGCGGAAGCCAAGGGATGGAAGCTGGAGATCCTTTCCGGGCATTCCACCGATTCCGGTGGTTTCAAGGAGGTGATCACCCTGGTGAAGGGAAAGGGGGCCTACAGCCGGCTCAAATACGAAAGCGGCACCCACCGGGTTCAACGGGTTCCGGTGACCGAGGCCCAGGGCCGGATCCATACCTCCGCAGTGACGGTGGCGGTCCTGCCGGAGATCGACGAGGTCGAGATCAGGATAGACCCGGCGGATTTAAAGATTGATGTGTACCGGTCCACCGGTCCGGGCGGCCAGTCCGTCAACACCACGGACTCCGCGGTGCGGATCACCCATCGCCCCACCGGGCTTGTGGTGGCCTGTCAGGATGAAAGATCCCAGCATAAAAACAAGGCCAAGGCCATGAAGGTATTGCTGGCCCGGTTGTATGACCTGCAGATTCGGGAGCAGCAGGCGGAGATGTCCGAGAAGCGGAAAAGCCAGGTGGGCAGCGGGGATCGAAGCGGCCGGATTCGAACCTATAACTTTCCCCAGGGCCGAATGACGGACCATCGGATCGGCCTGACCCTGTATCGGCTGGAAAGCATCCTTCAGGGAGATCTCGATGAGGTCATCGACGGCCTGATCACCTATTATCAGGCCGAGGCGCTGAGGCATGCAGAGCAGGCAAGCTCCAATTGAGCCTTCATGGACCATCCTGACCACCCTTCAATGGACCACCGGCTATTTTAAATCCCACTCTATCGACAGCCCTCGCCTGACCGCCGAGATCCTTCTCGCCCATGTTTTGGGCGTAGAACGGATCGATCTTTATTTAAGGTATGACCAGCCGCTGTCTGCCGATGAACGGGAGGGTTTTAAATCCCTGATTAAACGGCGGATAAACCGTGAACCGGTGGCCTACATCACGGGCGAGAAGGAGTTTTTCGGCCTGGGGTTTCATGTGTCAAAAGAGGTTCTGATTCCCAGGCCCGAGACCGAGTTTCTGGTGGAAAAGGCCCTGGACTGGATACCGGCGGCCGGGCCCAAAGGGGAGCCGGCAAAGCGCATCATCGATCTGGGCACGGGCTCCGGCGCGGTGATCGTGGCCCTGGCGGTCCACCGGCCCGGGCATCTTTTTTTCGCCTCGGACAGCTCTCCTGCCGCGCTTAAACTGGCACAAAAGAACGCCGCCAGACACGGAGCCGGCGGAATACTGTTTTTTGCATGCGACTGGCTTGCCGCATTAAACCGCTTTAAAGGCGGGTTTGATATGATTCTCTCAAACCCGCC
>DYLE01000002.1 GCA_020722245.1 Desulfonema limicola | reverse complement strand
CGATTCCGTCGCCGGTGGCGATATCCGGATTGCTGGTGTAGGTGTAGACCTTCCCGGCTCCGCCGGTGGCCAGCACAACGGTTCCCGCCAAAAAGGTGTGAATCTCGTGCGTTTTACGGTCAAGCACGTAAGCGCCGTAGCAGTAGTCTTCATGGGTGGTGACGATCAACCCCCGGTGCAGGCGGGTGGAGCGGATGATCAGATCGATGCCGATGTGGTTTTCAAACCAGCGGATGTTCTTATGCGCCGTCACCCGGTTGACCAGGGTGTCCTCAATGGCCGCGCCGGTCAGGTCGTCCGCGTGAACGATTCGGTTGTGGGAATGCCCGCCCTCCCTCCCGAGATCCAGGTCCAGTAGGTCGTCATTTGCCGAGGTTTCGCTTTTCCGATTGAAACGGACCCCCAGCTTGATCAGCTCCCGTATCCTTTCCGGGGCTGACCGGACCACCATCTCCACCACCGTTGGGTTGCAGATGCCGTCGCCCGAGGCCAGGGTGTCCTGAATATGGAGATCAAAGGAGTCGGTGGCGGCCATGACCGCGGCAACCCCCCCCTGGGCCAGGGCGGTGTTGCTGTCGCCGATACCGCGTTTGGTGACGATATTGACCGTGCCATAGTCCGCCACCTTTAAGGCGTATAACAGCCCGGCGCCTCCGCTTCCGATAACCAAAAAATCAGATCTGTATTCCATATCCTGTATATCCTTTTAGAAAAGACATATATGAATCCATGGGTTCGTTCAAGGAAAAACCAGACCGGCTATCGCAGGCGGTTTGCCAGAGCTGAGCGCCTCATCTGCGGCTTGTTGTTGTTTAAGGCGATGGCAAGGCCTTTTCTGGATCCGACCAGCACCACAATCTCCCGCGCTCGGGTGATGGCGGTGTAAAGCAGGTTTCGCTGAAGCATGATGTAGTGCTCGGTGACCAGGGGCATGACCACAGCGGGGTATTCAGACCCTTGGGATTTGTGTACGGAGATGGCATATCCCAGGGTCAGTTCATCAAGCTCGTCTAAGGCATAGCAGACCTCCCGGCCATAGAAGTCGACGCTCACGGCCTCTTTTTTTTTATCGATGCCGGTGATGACGCCGATATCCCCGTTATACACCTCCTTCTGGTAGTTGTTTTTAAGATGCATCACCCTGTCCCCGACCTTAAAGAGGCTTTCTCCATTGGAAATGGACAGGGAAGCCGTATTCAATTCATGCTGAAGCCTGGAGTTGAGATGCAGGGTGCCAGCCTTTCCTTTGTGCATGGGCGACAAGACCTGAATATCAGATAGGGGATTTAAGCCGAACATCTCAGGAAGCCTTTTTACGCAGAGGTTTACAATGGTGGAGGCCACCTGGCCGGGTTCGATCTGCTCCAGGAAATAAAACGCCCCTTCCTGATCCGACCGTCGATCGAGGGGCAGAAGCTCGGGGGTGTCGCCGTTTCTGACCCGGTGGGCGTTTGCCACGATGCTGCCCTGGGCGGCCTGGCGAAAGATGGTTTTCAGGTAATACACCGGGATGGTATTTGATGCAATGAGGTCGGAAAGAAGGTTGCCCGGCCCCACCGGCGGAAGCTGAAAGGCGTCTCCGACCATAAGCAGCCTGGCCTTAAAAGGAACAGCGGTGATTAAATGGTGCATCAGGACCGTATCGACCATGGAGGCTTCATCCACGATGAGCATGTCGGCATCGATGGGATCGACTGCGTTTTTCGCAAAAAGCTGTTCCTCAAAACTGTATCCCAGCAGCTTGTGAATGGTCTGGGCCGGCTCCCCGCTCACCTCGGACAGCCTGCGGGCCGCCCGTCCGGTGGGCGCGGCAAGGCGGATTTTAAGGCCGAGGCGTTTGCAGATCATGGTGATGGATTTGATCAGGGTGGTTTTTCCGGTTCCGGGACCGCCGGTGATGACCGCGATCCGGTGATCGAAAATGCTTTCAAGCACCTCCCTTTGCTCTGATGAAAGCGCAAGCACCAGCCTGTGTTCGATCCCGGATAGGATCTCCTTTACCGGAACCGGCAGGGGGTCCGCCGGAACAGAGCGCAGGGCCTTGATTTTTTCGGCGATGGAGGTTTCCGCCCGGTGCAGGGCGCAAAGGTAGACCGTTTTTATTCCCTCGATAGATTCGACGACGAGCTCCTGGTTTTTGGCCAGGTTTTCCGCCGTGTTCTGCACGGTGTTTGAATCGATCTCAAACAGCCTGCCGGCGGTTTCGATCAGGTCTTCCATCGGCATAAACACATGGCCGTCGGTCGCCGCCTGCCGAAGGATGTGCAGGATGCAGGCGGCGGCCCTTTCCTCGGCGTCTGTTTCGATCCCCTGAGTGCTTGCAATCCGGTCCGCGATGTAAAACCCGATGCCGGGGATATCGTTTACCAGACGGAAAGGGGATTTGCGAAGGATGTCAAGGGCATCGTTTCCGTAGGTTTTGAAGATTTTTGCGCCGTATGCCGGTTTAACCCCGTTTTCCTGCAAAAACCGCATGATATCCCTGACCGCGTGATGGGAGCGCCACTGCACGCCTATTTGCGCGGCCTTTTTGCCTCCGATCCCTTCCACCTCGGTTAACCGTTCGGGGGTTTCTTCGATCACGCTGAAGGTGTCCGGACCGAACCGGCGGACGATTTTTTCAGCCGTGGCTGGTCCGATGCCCTTGAGAAAACCGGCGCACAGGTATTTCTGGATTCCGGCTTCGGTTGCCGGAGGAATGATATCCGCGGTATCGAAACAAAACTGCTGACCGTATCGGGGATGGGCGTTCCATTCGCCGGTCAGCCGAACCGCTTCGCCGGCGATCGGTCCGGCCAGGTATCCAACAGCCGTTATCGAGGCCGCCCCGCTGGTTTTTAAGCGGGCGACCGTGTACCGGGTCTGCTCATTGTGGTAGGTGATATGTTCGATGGTGCCGATCAGGGTTGTCATACTTTTAATTTTGCGCTGAGTTATTTTAACTTGACAGTCAAAAGTTCTAAGGCATTTCAGGCGGCCTATTTGAGCTGCGCGCCGCATCGATAGTGTAACATTCTTTCTGTAATTTCAAAAAAGCTTATGTCCTTCCTGCTTCGGCTGGTGAGCGCCATCCTGATGGAAGTAAGCGAGGAATGGGAATCTGCAGGTAAAATTTATATGAGAGTGGAGCCTGATCAAATCCCAAATTGAATTTACAGAAAAAAAAGTTGTTTTATCGAATTTTTCGGCCATGTAAAACAGTCGAGGATATAGATACCCGAATCATATTTTCTCAGATCCGTTAATAAAATGGTTAATGGGCCCCTTTTGGACAACGGGCGGCAAGGCTAAACACGATACTATTTTGCCGGATCCGCCATCATTTTTTCCAGCGCATCCCTGACCGGCATCCCCTTGGTGATACCCAGGGATTTTGCTGAGGTGATTAAATCGGCAACAGGCGCCGAACAACGCAAACCCCTGCGGGCATTTCATTGTATCTCCTTTTATTCTTCCGGGTGCTCCTGAGCCTTTTCCGTTTTTGACATCCGTCCATGCATCCACATCAGGGAGCCGGGGAAGCGGCCGGGACGGAAATGGATTAGGAGAACCGTCCGAATTGCGGGCGCTCCTTGGCAAGGCCCACAAACCAGGCCAGGTTTTTGAAAAAATCGGCAACGTCCTTTGCCCGGGGAAGCATCAGGATAAAATCCCGGCGGCCTTCCGGGTGGACGAGGCAGTAAACCAGGTGATAGAAACAGGTAAAGGTTAAAACAAGGCCGCCGGCCCGGTGGACCAGCCGCCAGAAGTCGATACCGCCGGCCGCGCCGGTGAGGACGGCGGCCCAGTGCGCGCCGGGGTAGCGCAATCCCCACAGGAAAACACCCGATACGCTCAAAAGGATAACGCTTACGGCCAAAAGCAGGTGCTGGGCCAAAAAGTTTGAATTAAAACGCTGATATTCTCCGGCCATGTCCTGGGCATCCATATCCTTTCTTTTTTTGATGTCACGGCGCCTTGCAAAAAAATCGAGCAGGATATGAATAAAAAGACCGGCAAGCACGATAATGGCCAGCCACTTGAAAAAAGCGGCCGTGGCGCCGGCCATGCCTGCATAGCGCCGGGCATGACCGTCATACCCCATGAGTTTGTATTGCGGCTCATAGGTGGGTGTTCCGTTCGCATCAAAGGGCTGTTTCATGACCTTTCCAAAAAAGAAGTCCGATTTGTCGCTGTGGCAGTCCGTGCAGCCCTTTGCGCCCAGGGCGTTTTTGGCCGGGCAGATATCGTGGGAGTATTTAAACACGGATCCGTAGGGGGAGTATTCATAGGGTTTTTTGGGGATGTCGGTCCAGGTGCTTCCATCTGCTGTGTAGCGATCCCCGTCCACAAACACGACGGTTTTACCTCCAAGTGATTCCCCCTTTTTCTTGAGCATGGCAACCACCGAATCGATCAGTGCGCGGATCTCTTCCGGCCGATTAACCTCGGGATACCCGTCCTTATTATCGTCGTTGATCATGGAAAGGAGGGGGTAGTTTTTGTTCGGATCGTCCATGTGGGTTTTCCACATCATGAAGATATCCGTCATGTGGGGCATGTCGATACCCGGCTGACTGTCGGTTTTGATACCGACCCAGCGGGTGTAAACCCGGTTTACGGGATAAATTTTCCCCTTGTAGAGCGCATGCACCGGCCGGTACTGGGTGAGGGGCTGATCCCCTTCAGGATATCCCAGGGCAAATCCGTAGTAGTTCCATGGCTTCATGTCCGGCCCGTAAAAGGACCAGATCCGCTTGGACGGCGGCTCAATCCGGGGGCTTGTGTTGAACACCGAGGCATCCTGGATCAGGGCCGCCTTGACCTGGTGCCACGGCATGTGGCAGGTCCGGCAAGCGATATGTTCGAAGTGTGACGGAGGAAATCCTTTGTGTTTGGGGATCGGCGCGTTTAAGATCCCTTTGTCATGGCAGTCTTCACAGGCGCGCATGGTGTTGTCCAGGTCGTCGCGGACAAAATCGCCGGGATCGTCCCCCTTGCCGATCTGGTGTTCCTCCCGGCCGTAAATCCTTTTGTCCGTTGCCTCCCGGCCGGTCACATGGCAGTCCACGCACAAAAGCCCGGCCCGCATATGCACGTCGGTCCGTTTTGAAAACGACTGGCCCCGCTTTTTCCATCCCGACTCATGGTGGCAGAACAGGCAGTTTTCATTGAGCGGTTTTCTCATCACCGGAAGCGTCACCGTACCGTCCGGTCCGAATCGGGCGGGGTCGTATTCCACCAAGGGTGTCTCTTTTTTGGCGACACTGCCGACAACCTCCCCGAAGCCGGCCCCGGCCGTGGCCGCCCACCTGAAATTCAAGGCCGATATCTGTTTCATACGGGCGTCGTTGTCATACTCCTTAAGGTGGCACATGAGGCAGTCCGCCTCCATTGCGCCGCTTTTGGCCCAGTCAGACTTGAAATAATCGCCGTCCAGGCCGTTTGTTTCGCCGGGGATAATCGCGTTTTTCGGATTTTCGGCAAACTGGTCATAGCGGTTGCCGTTTCGATCATACTCCAGGCAGCCCCGCCCGGATGGCAAAGGCCGCACATTTTCGCAAAGGTATATGAAGTAAAATCGATCTGAAGGGGGGATGTGTTATGCTTTTCCGCCAACTGCGGAAAGATCGGGCCGGGGCTTCACCACCGGCCGCCGTACTGGCCCGGGCTGGTGCACCAGGGGTAGCGCGCGGCATACTCGGGTGTCATCTTCTCGCCCTTGCCCTGCTGGAAATGGTATCCTTTCGTAATTTTATCGTAATCGTGGCACTTGCCGCAGGTCTGTTTCGGGCTGTAGGGTACATCGGCGTTTACACCTGAAACCGGGTTGATGATGTTTCCGTTCTCGTCCTGCAGAAAGATCGGCGGGCAGATGCCCATGGCGTCCTGTTTCGCCTGTTCATATGCCCTGTCAACCGATACCATGACAAGCCAAAATAGAGTTAAATGGAAACGGGAATCCTTTTTCATGACACCCCTCCTTAAAACATGAACACGGTCTGCAGAAACGCCCACGACGCATCCGGATGCGGGCCTGTATTTCGGATGAACTCGCCGGGAAAGAAAAAGCAGTAGCCGCCGCTGAGATCAAGCCATTTTTTCGCCTGGTAGTGCAAGGTGAGATCGATCTCCTGGCCCAGGTCCCGGCCCGAGTTTCCCGTGGGATCACGTCGCTGGGCATTGCCCGGATAATACCAGGCATCCTTTTTTTCATCCAGGGTAAAATAATGATACTCGCCCCGGAAAGAAAGTTTTTCTGTGGGGGAAAGGACCGTGTCGATGCGGTACTCCCTGGTGTTTGACCAGAAAAACAGGTTCATCCATCCGTAGAGCACCGTGTCGGCCCCTGAAAAAACCCCGTCAAAAGTGCCGTTTCTGCCGTCATTCGGATTCTTGTCGCCCGAGCCGTTTATGAACTGGATCATCACATGGGGCGACCACGGCAGGGCAAAGGTATACCCGAGCCGGGCCGCAAGCCCGTAGGCGGAAATATCATCATCCCCCTTGTCCCCGAACTGGTAGACAAAGGTTGCGCCATAATCCCAGCGGCTTAATGTGCCGTTTAACGCAAACCCGGTGTTGTGACAGGCCAGGTTCCCGGTCCCGGACTCGCCGATCGTATCCCCGTGGGAATCGCTCTTGATGATATAAAACAGATCCAGGTCAAAGGGCAGGTTTTTAATCATGGTATAGTTGGCATAGGCGGTGGGGCCGTCCGCATGCTTGTTGGGCCATCTGTCCGGGTCCCGGATGATGAACCGGCCGAAAAAGGTATGGGAATCCACCCACGCATTTGTATACCGTATTCTGGCCGCATCCCAGACATATCGGCCGGTGTTTCCCCAGTTGCCCGGTCCGAAAATCCGCCTGTCCCCAAAAGCGATCTCTTGCCGGCCCCCCTGGAAGGAAAAGCCGCTGGAAAGTCTGTAATCGACATAAGCCTGCCGGATATCCATGTTGTCATGAAAGGGGTTGCTTTCCTTAAAGTCGGAATCGTCAAATTTTGCCCCCAGGCTTCTTGAATCCTGTAACTGCAAAAAGGTCTTCAGAGAGGAAGGGAACACCGCGCTCAATTCGAGCCTGAGCCGGGAGAGAAGGAAGGAATCGTCATTTTCCGGCGCGTATTTCTTAATATCGAAATTGTTGTCATATTCTCCCCGAAGCCGGTATTCGCCGCCTATAGAAATATTTGCTGGCCCGAGGTTGACGTTTTTGTATGGCAATTCACCGGAAAACGCCGGAGAGGCGATAAGAAGTATCAGTATCAGTTGCAATCGATACACAATGATATTTCTCTTTATCTTCAAGGAATAATGATTTAACAATTGATTTCACCCAAGCTGATTTCACATAGGCTATCTCTCATCAAGCGCCTGAAGTCTCAGCTCTACCGGATGTTCTTGCGCCATCTGGTATTGCCGCATTTGGCCGTGAATCCACATTGTCGTCGGCGATCTTCGCCAGTTCCGGAAACCTGTTCTTCGGGTCAGTCCGGTGTTAATCAATATCCGGCCTGGAGATATCTCTCCCGTTTTTTAACAAAACGGGGGGGGTATTCTTATAAAGAATCGCCTTTAAACAGGGGGGAGAGGCCATTTTGGCTGCCAATAGGCTTTTTTATAATTTTCTCGTTTCATTTTGCTGTTTCCAGGGTTTTATGCGGGAATGCGCGGTCTTCCTCGGCAATTCTTTCGGCAATGCCTTTATAATCGGGGGCCGTATTCATCTCCGGCCAATCGGTTGAAGAGGTGTAATTTTTAAGCTCCTTCGCGGAGCTGACTGTTTTTGAAGGTCTGAAGACAACATGCTCGGATCTGTGCAGCGTATCCCAGTGCATATTCCCCCCCTTCAATGTTCCACCCGGTTTGATCTCTTTGGCCGTTGCCGGAGCATCCGTTACCCTGTTGGCAAATCGTGCGCCGTTCCATTCCAGGTAGCTGTTCTCACCGGAGAACATCATCACGGCCGGATTCATGGCCGGCAATGATGGGTAGAGCATTTCAGCGTCCCGGCGGACATAACGGGTGTCAACCGGTTCAAACGCAGTCAGATTGGCCCATTCCTGCCATGATCCGTCATACATCCTGACATTTTCGAACCCGGCGATCTCATGCAGGGCATAGAAATAGAACGAACTGAGAGCGCCCGAGTTGCAGTAGAAAATAATTGGCTTTTTCCCGTCGATTCCTGCTTTTTCAAAGACGGCGATCAGTTCTTCACGGCTCTTGAAACGATTGTCCTTGCCGGTTACTGAAGAAACTGTGAGATTGTAAGTATCGGACTTGATCAGGCGCGCTCCTTTGATGATTCCGCCAAAATCGCCGCTTCGGGTCCCAATCGGGATAGGGAGAGGCCCCATGCCGGATGATGTTTTAACCATATGCAGCGTCACAAACCCATTGGGGAGGGGAATCGGCGGATCACCGGCAGGGTCAAAAATAAGCCAGGCCGTTTTTCCGTCGTTGGCTTCCTTTGCAAACAGCATCTGACTAAGATTGAAATTTTTTTGTCTGATGCGCGGGTAAAAAGCTTGTCATGAGCATTATAGCTGAACCCTTTGACCTGGTAAATGTCCGGAATACCATCCGGCTTTTGTAATCCGGCGGCGTTTTTCGAATCTTTCAGATAAAAGGCCGCCGGAGGCTGGCGGACATCCAGCAGAGTTACCTCCCATTGCTGGTCTTGCCGCTGTCAACCAGATCAATCATCTCCTGCAATCCGATTCTTGACTCAAAATGACGGGTGGGAACGGCGTCGACGGTCATCGTTGACGGCTTGATTTCAGGTTGCGCGACATCGCCTTCAAGTTTATAGCCGGCCAGCGCATACGCCTTGTTGCCGCCATTCAGAAGTTTGATCCTTTCAGGGGAAAAGCCCCAGTAGTAAAGCGTCCACCAGAGACGCGGAGCACAAACCGTCCAGGGAGTCTGCTGGGAACTGGTGATGACGATGACATCGTCGGGCGTTATGCCGTGAGACTGGAGAAGCTCATCAACGCGATCCCCGCTCCCGACCTGATGATCCACGTCTATGGGACCGTCGTTTCGCTTCATCGTCTCCAGATCGTCATGCGAGATATTGAGAATCGCTCCGGGGATATGCCCCAGCAAACCATCCCGATTCTGCTGATCCAATAATTTATAGGCAGGCGACTGTTTGCCGAATTTTTTGGCAAGCTGCTTTTTTAAATTTTCAAAATCACCGGAAAACCCGCTTTCACGGCTCTCTATTCCCGGCACCACATCGATGAGGACTACCCGTTCTCCCGTCCCGGTGCGGTAATTGTTATCGATCCATTCTTTAAGTTGAACCGCCTCGACCAGTGAATTGATCGTTGAGGCATGGGCAGACAGCACCACACCAAAAAACATAAAGATGAAGAGCGGGGGGAATTTGTTTTTCATGAATAAAATCCGCATTGAAATCTCCTGTTTCTGATAATTACTCCAGAATGAATTCTTTGTTGAACAAGGCAAGACAGGCATCAACAGCTTCAGGAGCATAGCGACTCCCCCTGTATACCGTTATTTCCGCAAGAGCAGCATCAATCCTGTTGGCCGGCCGGTAGGGGCGATACGATGCGGTCGCTTCGACAACATCAGCCACGGTCAAAATTTTTGCCTCGGGAAGTATATCCTCTCCCCGCAGTCCCAACGGGTAGCCGGTGCCGTCCATCCGTTCGTGGTGCTGTTGGATGATCCGGGCAACCGGCCAGGGCGTGAATCGTCTCATCGAATATCCGCCGCGACTTCTGGAGGCTTTCCCGGAGGGCTTGGTCCATCCGCTTGCGCTCGCTGATGTCGGCCACGATTGCCATGAGGCCGACGATGACGCCGAACTCATCACGCAGGGGAGCAGTGGAATTGAACTCCATGGCTGAATCTCCTTTTGCTTTGCTGTTTGGTAATTCCGTGATTTTTTCACCCAAAACCCGCCGGCACGCAGGGGATCATACAGTCTTGCTCCCGCTCTTGCCATCCTGATGCGCGTAGATCAGCACTGCAAAAAATACTCCTCCCTGGATGAAACCCAGCAGAGCCTCGATCCCGGCGGCCAGCATGGCGTTGAGGGTGAGCGGAATCCAGTCGCCAGCCCCAAGCGTGGTGAATAGTTCCATCGAAATGTATAGCGCTACACGCAGGGTATGCCCTTGCATGGCCTGCATGTGTTGAGCAGCGGCAGCGCCGTTATAGCGGAACAGATCGAATACCCCGAAAAGGTTGTAGAGCAGCCCAAAAAACAGCAACGTGACCGCCGTGATCTCCAGATAAAGTAGCACGATGTACAAGAGGTCAAGGCGTATCGATCTGCGTTTGCGCGAGACATAGAACAGCATCAGATCGAGCAGGGCAAAGCGCACCACGACGATGTAGATCAGATAGGCGCACAACAGGTCTTCCCGGTACTCGGCGAACTGCGCCGGGGCCGCTGCCCGCCACCACCAGCCTGCGGCCAGCGGCATGAGCAGCAAAGGCATGATAAACGGCAGGAAGGGGATTATCGGCTCAATATGCGGCTGCGCAACCCTCCAGGCACGCGTGCATAAGGATGAACGTGGTTCATGCGCCATCGAAAATTACCGGAAACGAATTACCGTTCACTGGTTGCTTGCCCCCGTACCGCCTGCGGCAACTAACACCAATATAAGACACAAACTTTTTTTCATGCATTTTCTCCTTTTGATTCGGAATGGGAACAAATCCACCGCCAAAAAAAATCGTACCGATCTTGAAAAAGCTAAGCCCAGCTTGACAAAAGAAGCAGCAGCGGTCGGAATTGCCATCGCCGGAATTATGGCGCCGAGTTTGAGGAAAATTCCGGCCATGCGGAGCATGGAAGGATTTGGCTTCTGAGACTTTACGATTTCAATGGATTTTCTTTGTTTTTTGAATCGCATAATTTAAATCTTCTTAAACGGTACATTTACTTTAGCATTTTATCGAAAACCGGTTCTGTAATTTGGAATATGCCTTATCCATAGTCTGTTAGCGCGCCTTCGGTTTAAACCCCGCTGGGGTTGACGGTTTTATGATTCGCAACAACAACAGGATTGAGCTCACGGCCGCCGACAACAAAAGACCCGCGTCGAAAAGCGTGTATGCCATTCGGACGGCAGTCTCCATCGCTGTAAATTTAAACAACATCAGGGCGCCGGAAACGACAGCGAGACCCAGCGCAAACCAGCCGCAGCAATAAATCAATAAAATACCACCGCGTTTGAGGCGATCGGGGGATGTGTCCTTCAGCAATACCAAAAGCCCGGCCAAAAGGACGCCGCTTGCAACCCAGAAATGGTGCGCATCCATATTGAATCGGCTGATTATCATATATTCAATAAGGCCAGGGGTCATGACAATCATGAAACCACCAATCAGCCCGGCTGCCAGAACCGCGAAAATCAGGGCCCTGTCAAAACCTGCATTGAAACTACTTTTTTGGACGGCGACATCCATCAGAAATACAGTCAGCCATAAAAAGAGCATTGCTCCAACCAGGCCATAGAGAACCGGTTTTATGAATTCTTCCCGCAATGTCCCCAGTTTCACCCATAAAGGAGATATGCCGAGAACTTGAAAATTGGGAACCCAATGCGGACGTCCATCGGTTGAAGAAAAAGTCGTTTCAAGGACATGGCCCTGGAAAAAAGGAGAACCATCACGATGGCAGTCTGTGCACCCACCGGCACCCAGTGCGGCCCGCGCCGGCGCCACGTCATGGGAAAATTTGTATACCGATGCATAGGCCGTTGCTTCCCACGGCTCATGCGGCAGGTCCTTAAACTCCGTTGATGAAAAATACGCTTTGTTGTCGGAGACCCATGCCAGACGCCGGTTCGAAAGCGGAAATCCCGTAGCGGTAAGATATGACCTGGTTGCGACGAGAAGCGCGTCGATCTCCTCCGGCCGGTTCACCTCGATGATGCCGTCCTGATTGTCGTCAGTAATTTTATCAAGCCCCGGATATTTGTTCTTGGGGTCGGCCCTGTGTTGGGTCCACATCTGGAAGAAATCCTTCATGAAGAGCTGATTCAAGCCAGGCTTGCCCAGCTCCTCGAAGCCCACCCATGCGCTGTGAACCCGGTTAGCGGGATAGATTTTTCCTTTATAGCGGATGAGTGTCGGCCGGGTGATGTTCGTCGGCTCATCCTTTCCCGTGAACAGATCCAGCTCACCATAGTGGTTCCAGAAAGCCATGTCCTGGTCGTAAAATGTCCAGATATGCTTTGGCGGCGGCATGATCCGGGGCGCGGGATTATAAACGTCGCTCGCCTGAACCAGGGCGCTTTTTACCGCACGGGCCGGAATATGACAGGTCTGGCAGGCGATTTTTTCCATGTGAAGCGGCGGGAGCCAGGTGTGCGTTGCGCGCGGGGCATTGCGCCAGCCTTGAAGGTGGCAGCTCTCGCACGACCGTACTGTGTTATCAAGATCATTGCGGACCCAACCGGACGGGTCGTCGCCCTTGCCGAACTGGTGAACCTCTCGGCCCCGGATGCGCGGGTCCGCCGCCTTGCTGCCGGCGGCGTGGCAATCCACGCAGCGAAGCCCTGCTACCATATGGACGTCCGTGCGTGCTGAATAGGCCGCGCCGCGCTTTTTCCAATCGGGCTTGAAATGGCAGTTCAGGCAGGTTTCATTGCGCGGTTCCGGGGCGATATGAACAAGAACATTGCCGTCGGCATCAAACTTGTTTTTGTCGTAAACAACGGCAGGCTGTTCGCTGGCGCTCACTTTTCCGGTCACGGTTCCGAAACCCGCGCCGGCAGTTGCGGCCCAGCGAAAGTTCAGATTCGCCAGTTCGTCGTTTCGCTTTTTCATATCGTATTCGGGCATGTGACACAGAAGGCAATCCGCCTCGATGACGCCCGTCTCTGACCATCGCGCTTTATAATAATCACCGTCAAGACCGTTCTCGCCGCCCGCTACCATGTTTGATGCCGGATCACGCATCTGGGTGTCGTATCGTTTGCCGTCCCGATCCAATTCAAGAGGGCCGCCGCCCGGGTGGCAGTTGCCGCAGGTTGCGGTCACGAAGTCGAACGATGTCATGTCGATGGCACGGGCGCTCGAGTTCTTTTTGGGTGCAAGCTGCCGGTAAAGCGGCGCGGGCGAGCACCAGTTGCCGCCATAATTGCCGGGCGATGTCACCCAGGCATACCGCTCGGCCATGATCGCCGGGACTTTCTCGCCTTTGCCCTGGGTGAAGTGAAAGCCCTCCGTGATCTTTTCGTAATCATGGCAGCCTTTGACGCCGCAGGTCTGGCGCGAAGAATAAGGGGCTGTCTCATTAATCCCGGCCACAGGATTAATGACCTTGCCCGATTCATCACGAAGCGGAAATGGCGGGCAAACGCCCATGGCGTTGTCATTCTTCGTTTCATTTGCAGGTTTCAATACAGCGCTGTCTCTTTGCTCGCACGCTGAAAGCATGAATACCAGCAATAACATGATCCAAATCCCGGATAAACGGTTAACCGCCATTTTTATGACAACTCCCTTCTCGGTTGTTTATCGTTTGACCCACAGTCCACGACTCTATGCACATTCCACTTTCAATCCATTACTTGTTTGCAACGTCAATTTTCTTCTTATCATCATACCCTCCAAATATCTTCTAATGATCGCTTGTGATCTCTAAATATCTCGTCATTTATTGCTTGCTTGATCATAACAACGGCCGGAAGCTTTTTGGAATCAGCATCGGAACCTGGCGCTGGAAGCGGCGATAGGCATCTCCAAAGTAAACTGCAAGGTCTCGTTCCTCAAGAAACGCTCCGGCAAAAACCAGACTGCCGGCATCATTCATGCCCAAGTCAACTCGCTCGAAAGAGCCGTAAAACAAAAACAGCCCGAGCGCCACTAACGAAACTTGCGCTATAAGGGCGGCAATAAGAATGGCCGCGTATCCGGTAATTTTTTTTGATGGAACCGTAAAAAGTCAAACTGTTCGCTTCGTGAGTCTTTCGGGGCGCGATTTTTCTTGAATGCTAAATTGCAAAAACTCGGCGCAAGCGCCTCAAACAGCTTGCAATTTTTAACGCATTCAATAAAAACCGCTTTTTCCACCGAAAGCCTCAATCTCGCTCACAGCCGACTTTTTACGAGAGCACCTTTTTTATCTTGTTATCCACGGATTCACTTTATTCACTTTTAACTATTTTTATGGGACGATACGCCCATAAGATAAACACCGCGCCAAGCGCCACCATGGGCAGGGATAGAATCTGGCCCATGGTGACCCAGTTCCACAAGAGATAGCCCAACTGGATATCCGGCGCGCGAAAAAACTCCACAAAAATCCGAAAAATACCATAGCAAAAAAGAAACAACCCGGCGGTTGCGCCTTCAGGGCGGGACTTTATGCTGTAAATCCACAAAATACTGAACAATATCAGGCCTTCAAGCAAGGCTTCCAACAACTGGGTCGGATATCTTTGCACCATTCGCTGAAATTGCGGATCGTATACCCACATTCCCAGAGGTGAATCGGTGATTTTGCCCCACAACTCACCGTTGATGAAATTGCCGATTCGTCCGAAAAACAGCCCTATTGGTACGATGGGCGCGATAAAATCCGCCACCTGAAAAAACTGTAGTCTGGATTTACGCCCAAACAAAACCATGGCCAGAATGACCCCGATCAATCCGCCGTGAAACGACATTCCCCCCTGCCATACCATGATCAGCTGCCAGGGCTGGGCTAAAAAGCCGGGCAGATCATAAAAGAGCATGTAGCCGATCCGGGCGCCGAGAACCACCCCAAGGGCTGCATAAAACAACAAGTCGCTGACCCGATCCCGGTTCCAATCGGATTTGGTTTGGGCGCGCAACAGCCCCAGCCGCCAGCCCACCGTAAACCCCACCACATACATCAATCCATACCAGTGAATTTTGATCGGCCCCAGGGCCAGGGCCACCGGATTGATTTCGGGATACTGCCACAAGCGATTATTTTCCTTCGGTCAGCAGCTTTAATATTTTCTTTTTATTCGGCAGCCACTTGCCCCGGTGCCGGATTTCTCCATCCACGATGAGCACCGGGGTCATGGGAAAGTGCTTGATCCAGGATTTAAAATTGGTCAGATGCTCTATTTCCGCGTCAATGTTGTTTTCCTGGACCACCTCCTTGGTCCGCTTGCACAACGTTTTGCAAAACGGGCAACCCGGACCGATGATTTCGATTTTCATGATTCCTCCTTTGCAGTTTTTGAAGGTTCATTCCTTAAACCGCATAGCCTGGGCGGGGCCGTAACTGGCCTCGAAGACCGGCACTCAGTGGGGTGTCAATTCTTTTTCGATCTGTTTTGCCAGGGTTCCCTTGATAAACTCCAATGCACCTTCTTTGTCATCATCTAAGGCGATGGATAAAATCTTTTGGATTTGCTGAGGTGCGAGTTCAATCCGGATGGTTTTCAGGTTCATTCTTTTTCCCTTTCGTTAAATGCTTACCCATCAACTGTCTCCTCTTATTTGTCGGCCAGCATCTCGCACAACATGGACCCGTTGCCGCAGGATTTAGTTTCAAACTGCAAAACCGGATGATCGATGCCGAACTCGTGAAAGAGCAAATGTTTTACTTTTTTGGATATTTTTTCCGTTTGGCTGAGGAGTTGATCCGAGACAACCAGGTGGCATGAAAAAGCGATACCCGAGGAGCTCAAGGGCCAGGCATGAAGATAGTGCACACTCGTTATTCCCTCGATGCGTGACAGAGAAGATTGAATTTTATTTAAATCGATGCTGGCGGGTGTGGCGTTCATTAAAATCATGGTGGAAGATTTGAGTATGGACCAGCAGTTTTTAAGGATAAATATGACAATCAGGATGGAAAGCAAGGGATCGAGCCAGTACCAGGGGTAAAAAATCATTACAACGCCGCTGATCAGAACCGCCACAGAGGTCAGAAAATCTCCCATCATGTGCAGAAAAGCGCCGCGCACATTCAGATTGTGTTTGGCGTCACGATGGAGCAGCCAGGCGGAAAAGCCGTTTCCCGCGATGCCGATGGCCGCGGCCCATATCACAATCCCGCCGGAAACGATTTCAGGTGCTAAGAACCGTTTCACCGCGCCATATAAAATAAACAGGGAAGCGCTGGCCAGAATCACCACATTGAATAAAGCCGCCATGATCTCGGCCCGGCGGTACCCGAAGGTATTTTGCGCTGTGGCCCCTTTTTTACCGATTCGATACGCAATGTATGAAATCAGGACAGCGGTAAAATCACTGAAATTATGGGCGGCGTCGGAAATCAGGGCCATGCTGTGGGCAATGCTTCCGCTGATAATCTGGACAATCGGAATGATCAGATTCAAGACCAGGGTGATTAAAAGTCTTGCCCCGCTGGTCTCCTCAATATTGACATGATGACGCCCGGAATGTTCATCGCCGCATTCATCCCTCCGGCAAGAATCTTTTGGAAATTCATCATGAAAGGATGTTAAATGGGAATGGGTCATTTTTCTAATTCTTACATAAATTATATAGATTGTTTACTCAGTTCTTCTTTTCATCCGCCATCATTTTTTCCAGCGCATCCCTGACCCGCATCCCCCTGGTAATGCCCAGGGCTTTTGCCGGAGTGGTCAAATCGGCAACAGGCGCCGACAGGGCGGCATCAAAGGTCTTGGGGGTGAAATTTTGAAAAATAACCGCCGTCACTTTCCGTTTCTCCATTGCCTGGATATTGAAGCTGCCGCAGAGCGCAAACCCCTGCGGGCATTTAATAACAAAGGCCAGGGGCTCTTCATTGGTCTCCATGATTTTGATACCGCAAGCCGCTCCATTGCGAAGCTCAATCCGCGTCGTTTCATACAGGCGCGACAGGTTGGCGGTATCGTCTTCCGCATGGCAGGGTGCGGGACATTGAAGCGTTATCATAAGGGCCATAAAAAAACAGGTAATGATGAGAATGAGTTTTGATGATTGCATTGTATTTCCTTTTCGTCTTCAGAATTTTTCAATATCCAGCAACCCACAAGGAAGATCCCGTATTCAAAAATTATCGTCCCTTCTTCATGGATTATCCCTTGTTGGTTATTGAATATTCAGTTCCCTTCTTCGTTTTCACAGGCGCCATTTTCGGATTAGGTTTTGTCCCTTTTTATTCCGAAAAAGCCTTAAGAGCCAATATGTTTTACATAAACAGCATTTAACGGGCAGGCCTCAATGCAATCCCAGCATCCCATACACAGGTCCTGGAATACCATGGGCGATTCAAAAGCTCGTCTATCTGTTTTAATACTTTATGTGAGCATTCGGGTACGGCGGCACAAAGACCTTTGTCCGGGTTGCATTTTGCCGGATTACAGATTTCATAGTTCACTAACGTAAATGATTTTTTTGATGGCCTAGGCATTCTCTTTATTAATATTACCGATTCAAAATTTTCTTTCTTCCCTCATGCCTGTTGTTCCGGCCGAAAAAAGCGCCTGAACCCTTCGCCCAGGCTGTCCAACGACGTGTAGACAACCGGGATGACGATCATGGTTAAAAATGTTCCTACAAGCAGGCCAAACGCCGCAACGATCCCCAATGGGCTCATCCGTTCAAGACCCACCGCCATTTCAAATATCAGCGGGATAAGCCCGATGATCGTGGATCCGGTGGTCATCAATATGGGCCGGATACGCAAACGCACCGATTGGAGGATCGCCTCGGTCTTCGGCACACCCCGCTTTCTCGCCTCTATGATGAAATCGATCAGCAGGATGGAGTTGTTGACGATGGTGCCGCCCAAAAGGATCAGACCCATGGTGGCCGGTTTACACATGGGCTTGTCAAAGAGCAGCAGCCCCCACATGGCGCCTGCAACGGCCAACGGGATGGCGGCCATGATGGTTACGGGATGGCCGAAGGATCGGAACATGGCCAGCAAAAGGAAATAGAGCAGCACGATGCCGATGATCAGGGCACGGCCCATCTCCTCCTCCCCGGTTTTTATATCCGCAAATGACCCGGCCACATCAATGGAATAGCCCTGGGGCAATTGGATTTCGGCCAAGTGCTTTTGCGCCATTTGTGCAACCTGGGCAATGGTAAAAATATAATTTCCGCCGGTGACATCGATGGTGTTTTCAAGGCGCTCCCGGGTGATAAACGGCTGGTCGTGCTTTTTAACAACCCTTGCCATGGCCCGAAGCGGGACCGGCCCGAATTTGGTGGACACATACGCCTGGTCGATTTTGTTCGGGTTGTTGATGTCCGTATCGGCATACTGAACGTTAACCGGGATATCGAGAAAACCTTCAAGCCGCATCTGTGTCGCCGGGATCCCCTTGACAGCGGCTTTGAGCTCCCGGGTGGCGTCGGCCGGATTGGTCTGGTAGAGCCGGGCAAGCGCGGGATCAAAGTCAATATCCTGCTCCACCTTGTCGGTGTGCCAGCTCCGTCTGACATCCACCAGTCCGGGCAGCCCCTTTAAGGCCGAAATGCATTGGTCCGCCAGCCGGCTGAGCGCCCGTGTATCCGGGCCGCTGATGATGATGTCAAGCGGCGCCTTGGTGGTGGAGAGCGGGGTGGCGCCGTATTCGCTCACCCGAAAGCTACGGACGCCGGGGATTTTTCGCAAGGCTTTACGCCACTTGTCCTCGATCTGCCAGATGGTTTCATTCCGGTGTTGTCGATCCACCAGGTTGACGGTAATTTTCGCGGATTGAGTGGTCGCGCCGCCCCCCCCGAAGCTGATCTGGCCGGGTTCGGACCCCACCACAGAGGATACCATCTCCACCCCGGGCTGTTTATAGATCATCTTTTCCACCTCGCTTAATACGGATTCCACCTGTTCCGGGGTGTCGGTACCCGGTGTGTCGAACTCCACAATGGCGATCCCGGTGTCCATGAATGGCATCAATTCGCCGCCTATTAGCGGTTTAACGATGCGCATGCTGACCATGAAAAACAGGATTGCCAAAATCAGGGTGATAATCGGCCGCTTGAGCGCCCGGCGGAGAATGGCCATATAGAATTCTGACAGCCGGTTAACCCCCTTGTCGGTATAGGAAAATACCCGTTCGATCAGGTTTTTCTTTTCATGGGAATGGCCAAGCAGCCTTGACGCCATGAGCGGAATTATGGTCAAAGCCACCAGCAGGGATGCCACCAGGGTCGATGAGATCATCATGTTTAAGGGCCGCATCACCTGCTGGGTGTATCCGCCGGTGAACATGACCGGTATCAGGACGATCACGGTGGTGAACATGCCGGCGGTAATGGCAAGGGAGACCTCGCTCGCGCCCTCTTCGGCCGCTTTTACAGCGTCCGGTTGCTTCATGGCCTGAAAATGCCGGTAGATGTTTTCCAAAACCACCACGGATGCATCCACCACCATCCCAACGGCGATGATCAGACCGGACAGGGTCACCATGTTCAGGGTATACGGGGAAAACCAGAGCACCACCAGGGATACAAGAAACGCAAGCGGAATACTCACCGACACCACCATGGCGGCCCGGGTATCGGCCAGAAAGAAGAAGATGATAAACACGGTCAGTATGACCGCCTGGAGCAGGCTGCTGCGCATGCCTTGGACATTGATGTCGATTATAGGCTGCTGGTCGTCGGTGATGGCAAAATCGATGTCCGGGTACTGGGCTTCGAGTTCGGGCAGCAATTTCTTGAAGCTATTGATTGCCGCCACCGTCGGCCCGTTTTCCGGCCGAAGCACATTGATCGCAATAGCGGGCTTTCCGTTGCCGTGATAGATGCTCCGCTGTTCGTGCTCACCCAAAAAAACCTGCGCCACGTCCGAAATCCGTAAAAACCCTTTTCCATCATGCCGGATGGAAAGATCTGAAATCTCTTTTATGTTTTTGAACTCTCCCGTGGTCCGCAGCAGATACTCATTTTTTCCAGAATAGATGGTGCCGGCCGGGCTGGAGACATTCTGCCCGGCCAGGGCTGCGATGACGTCGTTGATGGATAAATGGTTTGCCTTCAGCCGGTCCCGAAAAACCCTCACCATAACCTCAGGCTGATGCGCACCGAATACATCCACATCCGCAATACCGGGCAGCCGCAGGATTTCATCCTCGATCTGGTTTTCCGCCAAAAGACGGATTTCAGAGAGTGTTTTTGCGCTGTTTTTTTTGGGGGACAGGGCCACGGTCAACAGCGGCCGGGTCGCATCGGTGACCCGGTAAATGCGCGGTTCCAGTATATCTTTCGGCAGTTCCGGCCGGATGCGACTGATGGCGTTTTGCACGTCAATGACCGCCTCTCCGATACTCTTTGAGTAATAGAACTCGGCATTGACGGATGAGACCTCATCCCTCGAGGTGGAGACGATCCTTTTGAGCCCGCTGATGGTGTTGATCTCCTTTTCGATGATCTCGGTGATCTTGTCCGAGACATCCCGGGCCGCGGCTCCCGGTTCCACGGTGATAACCACCACCTGGGGCGGCACGGTATCGGGAAACAGGTCGGTGGGGGTCCGGAAAAACGCAAATGCGCCCAAGGCTGTAATGACCAGGGTTATCGCCAGTATGGTATATGGATTTCTTAAGGAAAACTTTGTCAGGTTCACTTTGCCACCTCCACCGGCATTCCCTGAGCAAGGTTCGCCCATCCCAGGAAGGTGTTGACGACCGCCTGTTCGCCGGCCTTGACTCCCTGTATTGCCGTGACTGTCCCGTTATCGCCCAATACCGTAACCGGCCGGACCTCGATATGGCCGTTTTTTACCAGGTAAGCATACGGTTTTTTGCCCTGATTGAAAACCAGGCACTCCGCGGGGAGGAGGGTGACGTTTGTAAGTTGTGCGAGCCGCACGGTTACCGGCACATACGCCCCGCTCGTAAGTCCCGCCATGTCCGACCCATCGATATAGGCCTCAGCCCGCGCCATTCGCGACGCCGTCAGCGCCGGGTAGAGGCGGGAGATTTTTTTCTGAAGGGATTTTCCCGAAACCGTAAAAACCACCGGCAGCCCCTCGTGCATGCGGTCAAGATCCTGCTGGGGGACATCAAAGGCAAGCATCAGGCGGCTTCTGTCCTCCACCGTGATCAGCGGCCTTCCGGGGGATGCCAGGTCGCCGGGATCCACCAGCCGGCTGGTGACGACCCCGTCAAAAGGGGAGCGCAGTTTGTAATAGTCGAGCTGCGCCTGCAACTGGGCTTTTTTTCGTTTAATCGACCGGATGGTCTCAGACAGGGCGGTTGATTTCCGGCGGGCGGCATCGTACTGTCCCGTTATTTCATCCGCCTTGTTGACCGTCCCCTCGGCCTGGGCTTCCGGGATGGCGCCGTCTTTTGCAAGGGCCGTGTCCCGTTTTGCCTCCCGCTTCCAATAGCTTGCGGATTTTTCAAGGGCCGCCACCGTCGCCTGGTTGGCCGCAAGCTCGGCCTCGGCCTGTTTGACCTGGGCCGACAGGCTTGCGATGTTTTCGTAGATGTCTTTTGCATCGAGATTGAGCAGTATATCGCCGGCCTTTACCATGTCCCCCTCGTCCACGGCCACTGTCACTACCGAAGCCGCAACCCGGGATGAAACATTTGCCGTATTAAACGGTTCAACCACGGAAAGGTAACTCAATTGAATATCAAGATTACCGTTTTTGGCGGTCGCCACATGAACCAGGGTGGGAGACAGGCCGTACTTCGGGGCCGTGGCCAGCTTCGCTTTTTTCTTCTTAATCAGTGCGCCAGCGCCGGCAATGAGCGCGACAATCACAATGATCGTCATAATAATTCGGAATTTTCTGCTTTTCATTTCATCTCTCCTGTTGCAAGACGCATCTGCGCAAGGGCCGTGTTGAAATCGGCCAGCGCCTTGTAATAATTGGTCTGTGAGTCAAGCATGGCCGACTGGGCGTCGAGTACGTCGGTAATTGAGCCTTTACCCTGGTCGTACTTCTCCCGTTCGATGCGAAGGGTTTCCTTTGACTGATCAACGGCTTTTTCGGTTGTATCGATCCGTTTCTGAGCGGTTTCAATGTTAAGCGCGGCCGTTTCCACATCCAGGCGGATACCGAGTTCAAGCGCCCGGAGCCTTTCTCCGGCCGCGGCAAGGGCAGCACGTTGTTCCCGTACCTTTGCCGTGATCAGCCCGCTTTCAAAAATCGGCAAATTGACGAAAACGCCGACGCGGCCCAGGTCGTCGGATTTATCCGTGCCGTCCGGAAAAACCGCGGGGTCATCCGCCCATCGCATGCCATAGGTTCCTTGCAGGGAAACAACCGGCCAGTGCTCGGCGCGCGCGGCATCCACTTTATCGGCCGCGGCTTCAAGGGCGGCACGGGCGGCCAGGTAGTCCGACCGCTGTTTAAATGCTTTCTCAAGGGAGGCCTGAAGATCGAGAGAAAGGGTCTGCTCAGAGGCAAGGTCTCCTTTAACGTCGAATCCATCGCCGCTATCCGGAACCCCCATCAGGTTGGCCAGCACCCTTTTTTGCACTGACAGCACGTTTTGAGCCTTGATCAGTTGCTGGATGATATCGGCAAGCCGCACCTCGGTGCGGAGCTGATCGACCTTTGCGGCTTTTTTCTGAGCAATCAGATTTTTTACCTGGGTTAAGTGTTCTTCAATGGCTTTTTGGGAAAAGGCGAGGGATGCCACGACTTCTTTTTGTGCCAGGATCGCATAGAAGGTACTGGTCACGTTGAACACCATCTCTTTTTTCGTTTGGGAAAGCCGGTGGGTGGCCGCCTGGGTAAGGAGCTTTGCGGCGCTGATTTCTTTAATCAAGCGGCCGCCAGCAAACAGCGGCTGTGTCAGCACGATATCGGCGGAATAAATATCATCCCCGAAAACCCCGGGTTCCCCATTATAATGAGCAGGAAGCAGCCGCTGGTCGTCCATGTCATGAACGTAACCGCCCGTAGCGGAAAGGGAGGGCAGCGCCCTGGCAAATGCCTGGGCATGTTTGGCCGATGCCAGGTCTATCTCATGCGTTTCAGCCGCGACTTCGGGATTATTTTCAAGCGCCATTCGGACGGCATCGGCAAGGGTCAGCGGCAAATGATCCGAAACTTTTTTTTCTTTCACATTTTCGCTCTGATCTTGCATTACGTCAGCGGGAATGTGTGAGATAGTCAGACCCGCGGTAGCGGCATCATAGGGATTTGTGGGGTTGATGACGGCGCAGCCGGATCCGACCAGCAGGATTATCCCTGAACCGATTGTCATCATGATTTTTCGCATCATTCCATGCTCCAGGCTTGATAGACTCAAATATCTGGTTTCCAGATCAGTTTGACGGCAACACCCAAAAGAACAACCGCGAACATTTGCTTTATCCCTTCGGCTTTAATTTTTTCCTTTAATATCATTCTATTTTGAAAAACCAGGCCGGTGGGGATGGCGGCATTCATTATTTTTTTGAATGGCTAAATCTTTCATCTTTTCTTCTATTCGTTTAAATTATGAATACATGGATCAAAAAACGCCCAGAAGCTTCAGCGCGATCTGCGTGCCGAAAAACCACATAATGCACGCGAAGGCCACCTTGACAAAGCCGGGATTTGCCTTCACCGTCACCTGCGAGCCGATGGCTGAACCGATGATGCACGCTACGGCCATAGCCGCAAGAAACCGAAGGTCCACCTGGCCCAAAGCGAAATGCCCGATGGTGCCCACCAAGGAGCTGACGGTTACGATTAAGGAATTGGCGCCGGCCGCCATCTGCGCCCCGTATTTCATGTAGAGCACGAGAAAGGGAAAAATAATCAAACCGCCGCCCACGCCGATAAGGCTGGAAAGCACCCCCACGCCGAAAGAAAATACGGTCACGAGCGCGATCATCCAGACGGTGAGCTTTTTCACCTGTTGTCCGGGTTTTTCCTTGGCCGAAAAGATCAGGAGCAGGCCCACGGCATAGAGAAAGACCGAAAATATCCCCAGAAGCAGATTCTTGGGGGCCATGCTGGAAAGCACCGCGCCCAGAAATGAACCGATGATGGTCCCCGGCAGAAAAATAAGGCAGAAGCGGTAGTCCACCAGCTTGTTTCGCTGGAAGACGATGGTTGCGGTAAACGCTGTCACGAGATTTAAAAAAAGCGCGGTGGAAATGGCCGGCCCCACCGCCATGCCCAGCATCACCAGCACGGGTGTATAGAGCGAACCGCCGCCCTTGCCGAACATGGAAAACACGCCTGAAATGACCAATATCGTAACAAACGCAATGATCAGAAATGTGGTGCTCATCCTATTCTCCCTATATTTGACCGTAAAGAGACGCCCCGGCGTTCATCTTGCTTCGGGGCGTCTCTTAAAGCCATCACATCCTTTATATCCCTGGCTCTATCCATCATATCCGGAACAGGGAATGCATACCTGATTGCCGTCCTCGGTTAAACGCAGCTTGTTCACGAAGGTCAGTTCACCGCACCTGGCGCAACGCCTGGCCGCAAACAGCCCTTTCCTTTTTTTAACATCCACTTTTTTTACTTCACCGATATCGAGAAACATCTCATCTTTTAAGCCGATGGCTTTTTCGATTAAAGGATTTGCAATCTCAGGGTCAATGTCCTGGGGCGGAACACCGGCTTTGCGTTGCTGCACAAACGGTGATGCCAGGGCTTTTTCAAAAAAATCCGGTTTCAGGGACACCCGGACGGACCTGCCGGTTTTATTGTCAATCAAGGTAAACGCCATCTTGTTATAATAACGCTTTTCAATGTTGGATTTTCCGTAGGTGCAGCCGGTGGCGGTCATGATCCCATCCAGAAAACAGCCCGCGGCATGGTCATTGCCGGTTTCCGCTATCACGGATAGCTCCTTGTCCTGGGCGCGTTCTACGCCGAGAACCTTCATTGCCGCCAGCCCCGCCTTAAGTCCCATGGGCATGGCCGGGCATCTGTGACCGTGAAATTTCAATGCGGTTTCAAACAGTTCTTCAAAATTTTTCATCATAGACTCCTTTTGTTTCAGGTTATTTATTTTCGTTTTCCTGCTTTCTGGACATACCTTAATGCAGGAAGGTCATTTGCGCATTGATCACGATCAATCGGCGGCATTTTTGAATGATTTTTTTTCCGGCCATCAGGATTCTTTTTGAGATTCTCCGTATAATCTTTCCATATCCAGTATTTGAAAGGATTTGCCGCCCAAACGATGAAGAATGCCCATATCCACAAGCCGGGTAATCCCCCGGGAAAAACTTTCCGGGGTCAGCCCAAGGAAAGCGGCGTATTCCCGGGAAGAGACAGGCAGCGAAATAATTTCCGAATTTTTGTTTTTACCGGGCTGAACTGAAAGTGATATAAGGGCCGCGGCGGTTCGGGGCAAAGCCCCGCGCGTGGAAAGCCGTTCAATCTGGTCAAAGGCGCTGCGCAACCGCTTGCCCAGGTGTTCCAGCAGGAAAACAGCCACCTC
This sequence comes from Desulfonema limicola, assembly GCA_020722245.1. GTDB lineage: Bacteria > Desulfobacterota > Desulfobacteria > Desulfobacterales > Desulfosalsimonadaceae > DYLE01. The sequence goes on along the minus strand of DYLE01000002.1, from coordinate 7,927 downwards.
CGGATCCTGCCTCATGGCCGCATGAAGCTTTTCCCGGGTCATCACCAGCGCCTGCGTGTCTTCGATCACCTCCGCGCTGGCCGGATACGGGGACCCGTCAATAAACGGCAGAAATCCGAAGGTGTCACCCGGGCCGAAAAGGTAAATCGGGACCTGTTTCCCATCGGCCAGCCGGCGAAAGATTTTGACCTTCCCTTTAATGATGCTCACCATTTTGCCGGCGGATTCCCCCTCATTCCATAGAAGCCGGCCTGCTTTAAATTGCGACTTGACAAAATACGGCCCAAGGACATTCTCTATTTCACCGGCAAGGTCGCTCTGCAACTTTTTGAATTCAAACATTTTTTATCTTTCATGGGGTGTTTAAAGATTGAAGGCCACCCCTCATCTGTCTGCAAGATATGCTTGTCAAAATCATAGGTTTTGGTCCAATGGCACCACCAGAACCGGTTTCCGGCAAGCGCGCATGACTTTCTGGGCCGTCCCGCCCAGTATCGCTTCCTTGATGCCGCGTTTATTCCCCATGACGATGATGTCAAAATCCATTTTTTTGACGTGTTGTAAAATGATGTCGTTCGCCCTCCCGGTCTCAACCAGGATTTGATCAACGCGAAACCGGCAGGCCGGGAATTTGCAGCCGATTTCATCGCATGTGTGTGCAATGCGGTTTTTTATTTCATGAGCGATATCCGCTTCTCTTTTCGTTTTGAATTCATCCATACTCCCATAGCCAAGATAGGCTGAAGCGATCAGCGCCGCGTTTGGCGATTGGATTTCAAAAACATGCAATGCCGTGATGGCCGCGCCATAGACATCGGCAAGACTGGCCGCATAGATCAGCGCTTTCCGCGAGTTCTCCGAAAGATCGGTCAGATACAAAATTTTTTTGATATTGGGGACCATGTCGAGGTCTCCTTGTTGTTTTTTTAAAAACGGTTTTCCTCAAAAATTGATGATTCCGAAAAGATACTTTAAACAGAAATACCCCCCCACCAGCACAAACATCACCCCGGTGATGCGCCGGAACCAGCGTTCGAGCACGGCCAGACGGTTGAAAAACAGCCCGGCGGTGCGGGCGCTCCAGGCGATGATCACCGCAAACCCGATCACCGGCGCGGCGGTCCCGAATCCATAAAGCAGGGGCAGAAAAAAACGGGACTCCAATTCCAGAGACAAGGGGATGACGCCGCCAAAAAACAGGGCCGCGGATACCGGGCAAAATCCCAGGGCGAATAAAAACCCCAGGGCCACCGCACCCGGCATGCCGCTGTCGCCCAGCCGTTTGATCAGGTTCGCGTTTAAACTCACGGCCGGCAGTTTCAGCGGCACCAGTTCCAGGATAAACAATCCCGTGACCAGGAGAACCGGCCCCAGGATTTTATTCATGTGGGTCTGGAGAAACATGGAAACCCCGGGAATGGAAAAAACCCCGGCGATGACGGCGGAGGCGATCAATACATAGGTCGCCGTGCGGCCGAGGGTATAGGCGACCGCGGCCCAGACCGTCGCAAAAGGCGAATTGATCTGCCTGCCGATATAGGTGGTGGCCGCGATATTGGTGGCCAGGGGGCAGGGGCTGATGGAGGTGAGGATCCCCAGCCAGATGACGGATGACATTTGCGTGATTCCGAATTCCATGATTACTCCTTCAGCCAGTCGCTGATTTCGGTTTTGACATAATCGTTGAATTGCGCCTCATCCCTGACCTTCACCCAGACCTCCTTGAGATCCTTCCACCGCAGTTCTTTTCCGTCCTGGACTTCCGAGACAATCAGATGTTTGGAATAGAGCCTGTAATCCTTGATAAAATGTCTGTTGGGAGGTTCTTCCACGTTAATGACCCGCCAGACGATTTTCCCGGATTTCAGTTCGTCTTCGAAATTGAAGTGAATGGCGTCTTTGGAATATTTCTCGATCCTGTAGCAGGAGGGGCAGCGAAACGAGGTGTGAAAATACGTGACGACAAGATAATGAGACGGTTTTTGAATTTGTGTGGCCGAGCCATCGGCCGCATCATCCCCGAAAACACTTTGAAGGGGAAATGCGAAACTGAAAACCATAAGCCAGATGAAGACAGACGCTTTTTTCCAAAGAGGGTGCATAAAAAATCTCCTTAACAACTGCTGTGAGTCACTCGTTTAATTGTTTAACTGCTTACACCATTCAAAAGCCGCCATCTGCAAGGGGTCCCAGGGAGAAGAGAGCGGCGGCGTATACGACAGATCAAAATTTATCAGATCCGAAACTGTCCGGCCGGAATACAGAGCGGCTGCCACAACGTCGATGCGCTTGGATATTTCCGCGCCATGACGCCCGATGATCTGAGCTCCCAGCAGTTGGCCGGTCTTGCGCTCCCCGGTCAGACGGATATGCATGGGGGATGATCCGGGATAGTAGGATTTGTGATCCGGCGTTTCAAGCGCGATGGTCAACGGGTCAAACCCGTGGGCCACCGCCTCCACGTCCCGAAACCCGGTCCGGGCTACTATCCGATCAAAAACTTTCAAGGATTGGGTACCCGCCACGCCCTTGAAAACCACACTTCCACCGGCTGCGTTCTCGCCGGCGATGCGGCCCTGCTTGTGGGATGTGGTTCCCAACGGCATATAGACATATTTCCCGGTCAAGCGGTGCAGGGTTTCCGCGCAGTCCCCGGCCGCATAGACGCCCGGCAGGCCCGTCTCCATTTTTTCATTGACCGCGACAGCCCCGGTTTTTCCCAAGGGGATGCCTGCTTTCACCGCCAGTTCCACGCACGGTTTTGCGCCCGCCGCAACAAGGATAAACTCCGCTTCGGCAACCATTTCATCACCGGCCCGGACCATCAGCCGATCCGCCTGCTTTTCGATTGCCGTGATTTTGACGCCGGTTTTTACCCGGATTCCCCGCTCCGCCAGGGCTTTTTGTATCAGCGCGCCCATTTGGTGGTCAAAAGACGGCATGACGGCATCCGCCATTTCCAGCAGGGTCACGGCCATGCCCCGCCGATGCAGGGCTTCGGCCATTTCCATGCCGATATACCCGCTGCCGATGACGGCGGCGCGCTTGGGATTCAATTTTTCCAAAAAATCCAAAACAGCCAAACCGTCCTCCATAAACCGCATGAAAAACACCCCGGGCAGATCACAGCCGGGAATCGGGGGCCGGGCCGACACCGCGCCCGCGGCAAGGATCAGTCGATCGTATGGAAATTCAAAGGCCGATCCGGATGGGCCTCTCGCAAAAACCGTGCGGGCCTCTGGGTTTATTTTTATCGCTTCATGATGGATCAGCACTCGAAGCCCGGCCTCCTGCAAATCATCATAGGTGCGGTGGGCCAGACGGGGCCAATCCTCCACCTCGCCGCCGATAAAAAACGGAAGCCCGCAGATGCTAAAATTCGGGTATTTGTCTTTTACCAGCACGGTCACTTCCGCTGTCGAATCGATTTCCTTAGCCCGAAGTCCCGCGCTGATCCCCGCGTCCGATCCGCCGATAACCACAATCCGCATCATTTTTTTCCTTACTGGGGCCTGCAGGTGACGTGGCATACCCCGCTGGGCGTATTGAGCGCATAGGGGAAATACCTGGGCTTCATCCACAAGGCCACGTTGACCAGCATGATCAGCGCCGGCACCTCTACCAGGGGCCCAATCACCGCAGCAAACGCCTGCCCGGAATTAATGCCGAAAACCGCAACCGAAACGGCGATGGCCAGTTCAAAATTGTTGGATGCGGCGGTAAACGACAGCGTGGTGGTCTGCTCATAGGTGGCCCCGACTTTTTTGGATAACCAGAAGGAGACGAAAAACATCAGCACAAAATAAATCAGGAGCGGGATGGCAACCTGAACCACATGCAGGGGCAGTTGAATGATATAGTCTCCTTTGAGGGAAAACATGACCAGGATGGTAAACAGCAAGGCAATCAACGTAATGGGGCTGATTTTGGGAATAAATCCTTTTTCATAACGTTCCGCGCCCACGCTTTTCAAACCGATCACGCGAGACAGAAGACCCGCAATAAACGGGATGCCCAGGTAGATGAAAACGCTTTCGGCAATCTGACCGATGGTAATATCCACCACCATGCCTTCCAGTCCCATCCACTGAGGCAAAATGGTGATAAATACATAGGCGTAAACCGAAAAAAACAGCACCTGAAAAATGGAGTTAAACGCCACCAGACCGGCGCAGTATTCCGTATCCCCGTGGGCCAGGTCGTTCCATACAATCACCATGGCGATACACCGGGCCAGGCCGATGAGAATCAACCCCACCATGTATTCCGGATATCCGGACAAAAGGGTCACTGCCAGCACAAACATCAGAATCGGTCCGATGATCCAGTTCTGCACCAGAGAAAGGCTGAGCACTTTGACATCCCTGAATACAAATCGTAGCTTTTCGTATTTCACCTTGGCCAGGGGCGGATACATCATCAGAATCAGGCCGATGGCAATGGGGATATTGGTGGTGCCCATGGTGAAACGGTTGATAAAATTTTTTACATCCGGCAGAAAATACCCGCTGCCCACACCAATGAACATGGCCAGAAAAATCCAGAGGGTAAGATACCGATCCAGAAACGATAATCTTTTAATGGTGGATTCCGTCATTCAGGGCCTCCTTTATTTTTTGAGTGCACGGGGCAACTGCTGCACAAAATTTCGGATTTCATCCCGCACCCGACGGTAATGGATCATGGCCTCCTCATCGTTTTTTGCAGCCGCGGCCAGCCGGGGCGGATCATCAAATCCCGCATGGACCACCACGGCCTTTCCCGGAAACAACGGGCAGGATTCATGGGCATGGTCGCAGACCGTGATCACATAATCAAAAGACAGGTCCGGCAGTTCATCCACGGTTTTGGATTGGTGGGCCGATATGTCTGCACCGGCTTCCGCCATGGCCCGGACCGCAAGCGGGTTCAACCCGTGCTTTTCAATGCCCGCGGAACTTACGTCAATTTGATCGGATTTCAAATGCATGGCCCATCCTTCGGCCATCTGGCTGCGGCAGGAATTGCCGGTGCATAAAAACAAAATTTTTAATTTTCGGGTCATAATTGGCATCCCTTCGATTTTACTACTCGAGATCTACTCAAATTCAAATTTGGACAGATAGGCGGCCAGTTTTTCCCGGTTCTCTTCGGTCACGTCCGGGCAATCTTCAATTCCGCGTCCGCCTTCCATCACCTGGGCCGCAAACACCATGCAGGTGGGAAGCCCGCATTTTTTGCAGTTGGTTTTCGGAAGCAGCTTCAGGATCTCAAATAATTTGGGCTTCACCTTACCCGTATAGCAGGGGGTGATGGTTTCCCGGTTTTCCCATACCCGGTTGATCTCGTTTTTCAGCCATTCGATTATTTTGTCCGCTTCTGCCTCATCCTTAAGCGCATTTACTGCGATCTCCCGGCCGGAAACTTTGATGATTTTGCCGTAGGTGTGAAACATGACCATCGGTGGGTCTTTGTAATACTGGGTCCCGCCCAGTTCAGCGTTCAGATACGGCAAAACCGCGGAGATGTCATCCTCTAAGGTCGCAATGCAATGCACGCTCTCAAAACTCGGATTGCACTCCGGCCGGAATATTTTTTTGGTATAGCGGTTCAGCAGCATGGTCTTCCCCCGCAGGTGCATCCGCCCGCAGGCAGCCCGAAAGCTCCGGCGAGATTCGGATTTACCTTCCGTCTGACCGCCTCCTTGATCCGGTCGATATCGGCCCGTTTCAGGTTAACATCATCGTTTTTTTCGATCCCCTCGTCGGTCACCACAAGGTAATGGGAGAGCAGCACATGGGCCTGCTTTAAAATCGCCCGGCCGCAGCCGATCCGGCAGCCGTCAATGACCACCAGCTTTGGCACATCCTTTGCGGATTGTACAAAACCGGAAAGCTGTCCGCCGATGCCGGCCAGGCAGAACATTTTTCCGAATCCTTCCTGTGTCAGCTCAACGGCCGCCTGATTGGACAACTGCCCGACATTGGAGCCGCCCGAGCAGGAGAGAATCATTACATTGCTTCCACCGCCGCAACATGTTTCAGTCATACCCGCCTCCGTCTATTACTTTTTTATCCAGGAAAGCACGTCTTCCTTTTTGGGGATTTTCCCAACAATCTTTACTTCGCCGTCAATCACCACAGCCGGTGTTCCGAACACGCCGTAACCCGCAATTTTCATCACATCCGTGACTTTTTCCACGTTGGCGGCCACACCGGCTTCAGCCAGCGCGTCCATGATAATACTTTCGGTTTGTTTGCATTTCGGGCATCCTGGCCCCAATACTTTGATATCCATTTAAGGTTCTCCTTTTTATGATTGATGATGATCGATATATCGCTTCACCGCCTCCCGTATCATGGCGGAGGGGATTGTCTCATAAATTATGCCTTCACGTTCAATAGCTCGGCACAGGATGGATGTGCCGAGCAAATCTTTGCATGAAACGCAACAGCTTTCCGATTTTTTGGCCTGCGGCAGAATTTCCTCAATGGGTATGCCATTCAAAAGAATCATATTGGAATCGGGAATTTGTTCTTCCGTCAAAAAGGTTTCCTTAAATACAATCTCCCATCCCGCTTCGTTAAGGCTATGTTTGAGAGCTGAAACAGCACTGCGTAACTCTAATCCTGTATCTCCGCAACGATCGCAGGTTCTTCCATCCTTCTCCAGATGACGCCATTCAATTTCAAGCTGTTTCATGGGGATAGCCTTTCAGCTCATTCAAATCCAGGGCCAACGGCATTATGCCTTTTGGTATGGGATCAACCATTCGATGATTTTGGATTTTGACGGCGTCGATCCGACACATTTGACATCCTTGTTAATCAAGAGCGCCGGTGTGCCAAAGATTCCCATTTGACCGATTTCCTTCGGGTTCCGGACATGATCCACCCGGGCCGGCAGGGAAAGTTCGGAAAGCGCCATCATGACCGTCATTTTCAGTTTTTCACACTGGGGGCGCCCGGGACCGACAACGGTAATGACCAGTTCATCCGTGTCATCGGAAACCGTCATGGGCAGGTTGAAATGTTTTTAATATTCCGTCAAAAACGCCTGCTTATAATTGTCTCTCACATTGGACGGGATGTAATTATCCTTTGAAAGCTTTTGAACCAGGGCTTCTGCGATAAGGTCATCCGTCAGGTCTTTGTGTTTTCCGGCAACAGATTCAATCGCGTCTGTCAGGCCGACAATACCGAAATCAAATTTGCCGATGCGGATTTGTTTCACGTTATAAGGCATGATATTTTTCCTTTATCCGGCAAACATACCGTATCCAATACCGGCAATGGTTGACAGGATGACAATGATGGCAACAAAAACAGCGGTTTTTTTAACGCCAAGCACCCCTCCGAGGACGATCATGTTGGGCAGGGAGAGGGCGGGTCCGGCGAGCAGCAGGGCCAGGGCGGGCCCCTGCCCCATTCCCGAGCCGATCAGTCCCTGAAGGATGGGCACTTCGGTCAACGTGGCAAAATACATCAGCGCGCCGGCAACCGACGCAAACAGGTTGGCCCACAGGGAATTTCCGCCCACCAGCATGGCGATATATTTTTCAGGGATCAGGGCTTGATGGCCGGGCCGTCTGAGAAGAAATCCGGCGGCGATCACACCGATGGCCAGCAGGGGGAATATCTGTTTCATAAAACCCCAGGTAGCATCCACCCAGGATGTGAGTTCGTCTTTTTGAAACCAGGATTTGAGCATCCAGGCCAGCACGATCAGCAATCCGATGGTTACATACCACTTGACGGAGAAAATGAATTTCCACACAGCGGCTTCATCCGGGCCGGGTTTAACAAATGAGGCAAATATGAGAATCAGAACCATCATCAACAGATACAGAGCGTCCTGAGTTAATGTCCGACCTTTTTCACCTTCATCCGGGAGATCATTGCTGTCCGGTTAACTTATCAATAATATCAATCATTTAATAAAATAAACC
>DYLE01000150.1 GCA_020722245.1 Desulfonema limicola | reverse complement strand
CCTTAACTACTGCGAACCTTTGATTTACCGTATGTGGAGAACATAAATGAATATCGCGATCGTCGGCGGCGGATCTAAATGCTTGTATTTAATGAATTTTATATCAACCCACCGGTTTCATGTGTTTTCTCCGAAGATCATCGCCGTTGCCGATTTAAATGACGATGCCGTCGGTATGGTGGAAGCCAGGAAAAAAGGCCTGTTTGTGACCAAGGATTACAACGATTTTTTCAAACGGGACGATATCGAATTGATTGTCGAACTCGTGGGCGACCTGGATATCTACAATGATATTTTATCCAAAAAAAAGAGGAACGTTCGCGCCATCGCCCATTCCACCGCCCTTCTGTTCTGGGAAATTGCCCGCATCTCCCAAAAAGAACAGGAGGCCCAGATGAAACTCCATGAGGCCCGGACCATCTATGAGGTGATGATCAACAACCTCATCGAGGAAGACACCATGGTCATCAAAACAGACTGCACCATATCCGATATCAATGATTCGCTGTTAAATCGTCTGGGGCTCAAAAGAGAAGACGCCATCGGCCATTTCTGCTATGAGATCACCCACCACCAGGACACGCCCTGCGACGGCAGCCATCACCCCTGCCCCTTGAGCCAAACCCTTGCCACCGGCAGACCCTGCCGGACCACCCATATCCATCTGGATAAAGACGGCAATGAGCTTTATTATTCCATATCCTGCTACCCGTTTATGGACAACAACGAGATCAAGGGGGTCATTGAAATATCCCGGGATATCACCAGGGAAATCAAAAGCCAGAAAAAGATGATGCAGCAGGAAAAACTCATGTCCATCGGCCGGCTGTCCGCGGGCATCGCCCATGAAATCAACAATCCCTTAACCACAATCCTGACATCGGCCATCCTGATTCAGGAGGATCTTGATAAAGATGACCCTGTTTATGCTGAGCTGGAAACCATTTCCAAAGAAGCCCTGCGCTGCCGTAAAATCGTACAAAGCCTCCTGGACTTTGCGCGGCAGACATCGCCCATGAAGAAGAACTATAATTTGAATGACATCCTCACAGACAGTGTGTATCTGACCAAAAAACAGGCCGAATTCAACGATATTTCCATAAAGACAGAGCTGGCCGAAAACCTCCCGAAGGCCTATGTCGACAAGGACCAGATCCAGCAGGTGCTGATCAATCTCATTCTAAACGCCATCGAGGCCACCGAGCCCGGCGGAAAGGTCACGCTGACAACCGAATACAATCCTTTACAGAAAATCAATATCATCCGTGTCAAGGATACGGGCTGCGGCATCCCGAAGGAAAACTTGGACAAAATATTCGATCCGTTTTTCACAACCCGGGAAAACGGAACCGGCCTGGGTCTTTCCATAACCCAAAGCATCATTGAGCAGCACAACGGCAGGATCGAGGTTGACAGCGCCCCGGGCAAGGGCGCCTGCTTCAGCATTCTGTTGCCGGTCAACTTCGGAGCCCCCCATGCCGAATGAAGAAAGCCCCCGCATTCTGATTGTCGACGATGAGCCGCTGATATGCAAAAACTGTGCGTCCATATTGACCAATATGGCCCAAACAGTGGATGTGGCATATAACGGGCAGGATGCCATCGCCATGTTTGGCAAAAATCCGTACCCCATCGTGATTACGGATCTGAAAATGAGCCGGATGGGGGGCATGGAGGTGCTTTCCCGGATCAAACAGGCCTATCCGGACACCATGGTCATCGTCATCACGGGCTATGCCAGCGTGTCCTCGGCCGTGGAGGTCATGAAGCTGGGCGCCTATGATTACCTCCCCAAACCGTTTACCCCCGATGAACTCCGGGCTGTGGTTGCAAAAGCGATGAGAGACCAAAAAATCATCCTCCAGAACAAGGCCCTGATGCAATCGGGCGGACGCCCTGGACCGCCGGCTCACCAGCTTATCGGCAGCAGCCCCCAGATCAAAAAGGTGATATCCATGATACAGAAAGTGGCGGCCACCGACGCCACCGTGCTGATTTACGGTGAAAGCGGCACCGGAAAAGAACTGGTGGCCCGGGCGGTGCATGCCAACAGCGCCCGAAAAGAGAATGTGTTTTTTGCCGTGGACTGCGGCACGCTATCGGGAAATCTGCTGGAGAGCGAGCTGTTCGGTTACCGCAAAGGCGCGTTTACCAACGCCCATCAGGATAAAGACGGCATTTTCCAGCTTGCCGATCATGGGACCGTGTTCCTGGATGAAATCAGCAACATACCAATAGATGTCCAGGGCAAACTGCTGCGATTTTTAGACACCCATGAGTTCATGCCGCTGGGCGATGTCAAGCGCCGTCAGGTGGATATCCGCCTGATTTTCGCCACAAACAAAGACCTGAACGAGATGGTCAAGGAAGGGAGGTTCAGGGAGGATTTTTATTACCGCATTTTCGTATACCCGATTTATATCCCCCCCCTGCGGGAACGGAAAATGGATATCCTCCCCATTGCCTATCATTTTCTCAAACAGTACAGCCAACGTATCGGCAAGGCCATTTCAGGATTCGAGGAAGATGCCGTAAGAGGGCTGATCAATTATGACTGGCCGGGCAACATCCGCCAGCTGCGCAATTTGATCGAACGGGCCGTGATTCTGTGCGAAAGGGACAGGATTTCGCGCAAAGACCTCCCCCACCTCGGGGAAATCGGCGACATTGAACGTTTGATTGAATACCTGCCGGAAACCAACGAGGAATTGAAGCGAATCAAAAGGGAACTCCGGCAAAAGGCAACCGATACCATTGAAAAGAATTTTCTCATTCATGCTCTTGAAAAAAACGCCTGGAACGTCACCAGGGCCGCCAAATCCACAGGACTTCAGCGGACCAATTTCCAGAGTTTAATGAAAAAACACCGCATCAAACCTCCTGCCAAGGCTTGACCCGGCTTCAGGGTACCCCAAAAATTTTCTTCGATGTCCAGGAAGAGGTAAGGTTGGGGGTGGAATTTGGAACTACAGATTTTTTTAAACCCGCGCCGGTATGTTTTAGAGGATGATCTTGCTGGTCTTGCCGGGACGGCTGGGAAGGCCCAGCGCGTTATAAATCCGGGTATGGCATTCTTCCGGCCCGGCGGTTTTCCGAACATACCCCTCTCTGTTATCCGAAGGTTTCATGGATGTGGTCACACGATGGTGCGAAGAAATCGTCCGGCGATCGTATCCCAGCCATGCGTGATGCCGTGGGCTTTCAGCTTTAAGTGGAACGCCTCGCGGACATGGGTCAACCGCTCCTTAAAACCCCTTTCAAAACGGTTTTTGATGCCGCGCTCCATGATCTTGATGGCGCAATATACCTCCAGATCTTGCGACGCCTTCTCCCGGATGCCGGCGCAAATGAGTCGGCGATTATCCTATCGAGGGGCCATTTCCATGCCGGCGGGAAGGTCGAGGCTGCGCTTGCAGGACACCCGACCGGGATATAACCGGATGATTTTGCAGCCCATTGACAAAAAAAATCAAGATTTTGATATTATCCCTCCAACGTTATTTATAGACTAAGTAACTGAAAATCAAAGAAAAAATCGAAAAGCTCGAAAATTCGATAAATCAAATAGGTCCGGTTGCCTATCTTGATAAGTCACGTTGTAGGGTTACTTAAAAAAGGAATTGGGGTGGGCCTGAAAAAGCCCCCCGGGTCTCAAAAACCATGACCTTGGGTTATTTTTTCCCTGTAGAATGCCCGATCCGGGTTGGTAGGCGGCGGGAATAGTTTTCATTAAGCATCGAATTTTTATTGAAAAACCTTTAAGCCCAAAAGAACATGGCTATTGCCCAGAATGCGAATCATCTGCAAATATATCCGCCATACGCTGTATAATATTTATATACACTCCCCCCCTTACCTGTTTTCCGTAACAATTTATTATTTATCTAATTGAATTTATAATAATTTAATTTAATTCGGGTTTAATCAATCCAGGCGTTCCAGGTGTAGGTGAAATTTATACACTAAATTTTTCCGTAACCCCCCCCTCAAATTAAATTAATATAATTTCAATAGATTAAGAACAGAAAAGGTGTGGCATGCTCCCTGCAATTCCTCTTATCGAAAGAAAAAAGGCGATCATCAGTCAGGCTCAACACAAAATGAAAAGGAGAGGGGACATGGAAAAAACAGCAAAAATTCTTGTGGTGGATGATGAGGCAAGGATCTGTCACAATGTGAAAAAGATTCTGGAGAAAAACTATTTTGAAGTCACCCAAGCCCTAAGCGCTCAAGAGGCCTTGAATAAAATGGCAAAAGAATCTTTCTCCCTGCTGATATCCGATATTGTTATGCCGGGCATGAACGGCCTTGAGCTTTTAAAGATGGTGAAAAACGAATGGCCCCTGACCAAGGCGGTGATGATGACGGCGTACGCGTCAACCGACACCGCCGTTAAAGCCATCCAGCTGGGGGCCCTGGACTATATCCCCAAGCCCTTTACGCCGGAGGAACTGCGAAAAACCGTCAACCTGGCCCTGTCCGGAGAACTCAAAGAGTCGCCTTTGAGCGATGCGGAAAGAGAAAGCATCAATGTCATTGATATAGACATTCCATTTGATTATTCCGAGGTGGCCAGGCAGACCGGTGATGACTATGTCAAAACCTTAGGTCCGTCGGACATGCCCGTTGTCGAGGTTAAACCGCCGGAACACCTTGAGAACTACTGCCAGGTGGGGGCGAGGGTCTGCGATATTTTTAAAAAACTGGGAACCACCTGCAAAATCGGCCTAAAGAAAGGCCAATGCCCCCAGCTGGCCAAAAAAGGGAAAGCAGCGGGCAAGGCTGAGGGCGCTGATGTGAAAACCCTTATCGGGATTGATATGCCCTTTAGCTATGAGGAGGTTGTGGCATCGACCGGACCGGAATATGTTCAGAATCTTCACAATGAGGGGTTTGCCTTTGTTCCCTATGAGGAACTGAAAAAAACAATGACTGGGCGCATGAAAAAAGCACAAAAGGTCATTGATGTGGATATGCCGTTTGACAGGGAAGAGGTGGCCGGGCAGACCGGAGATGCCTATGCCGACAGCCTTACCCGTTCGGATGTGCCGGTGGTCGAAGTCAAGGCTTCTGAACATCCTGAAAACTATTGTGAGGTGGGGGCGAGGGTCTGCGAGATCTTTAAAAAGCTCGGAGGAACCTGTAAAATGGGCGCCAAAAAAGGGGTCTGTCCCCAGCTGGCCAAAAAAGGAAAGGCCGCAGAGGCGGCGAAAGGCCCGGACGTCAGGACCCTGATCGGCATTGATCTGCCGTTTAATTATACTGAGGTCGCCGCGGTCACCGGACCGGAATACATTATGAACCTCCGACATGACGGCGTGTCCATGCCGTTTTACTCCGACCTGAAAGAACGTATGACCAACCTGATGAAAATCAGGGAAGCTGAAAAGATGGCGATGCGAACCCGCATGCAGTCCGAACCGTTCACCAAAAACATTTTGGTGATCGACGACGAAGTCGGGGTAAACAACAACATACGAAAAATTCTGGCGAAAAGCGGATATCCTGTGGATCAAGCCGTCACCAAAGCCGAGGCGCTCGAGAAGATTACGACCGGCGCATATTCGCTTTTTCTGCTGGATCTGAAAATCCCTGAGGTTAAGGGTCTGGAACTGTTGAAGGCGATCCGCGACCGCCACCCGAAAGCCAAGGTGATCATCATCACGGGTTATGCCAGCATTGAAACCGCGGTTGAAAGCGCGCGCATGGGTATTAGCGACTATCTCAACAAACCGTTTACGCCCGATGAAATCCGCTCGGCCACCGAAAATGCTTTGCGTTTTGCAGCTTAACTTGATGATGGGTAAGAACCTGCTGGCGATGATTTGATATATCGGATAAGCCCGCTTGTGTGTCAGGTTTCACCGGGCCTTTGATATTCTGGCCGGGCCTGGTGATTTGGGGGAGGCGGCCGGTTATGCCGACCGAAGCGAAGGGGCCTTTAAAATCCGAGTCATTTTCAGTGATTTTGAGGGAAGCTGTCCGGCTGCGGGTTTGAATCGGCTGCCGGACAGCGGTTACCGGTTCACCACCATGGCCACCGCCTCCCCGCCGCCC